>JAOUHR010000436.1 GCA_029884515.1 Gemmatimonadota bacterium | reverse complement strand
CGCATGCGGCCCGGCGATGGGCGCGTGGTCTCCAACTTCATCGTGCAGGCGCTGCAGGGCGTGCCCCTCACCGTGTACGGCGACGGCGGCCAGACGCGCTCGTTCTGCTACGTCTCCGACGAAGTGGACGGGATCTATCGGCTGTTCAACGGCAGCGAGACCATGCCGGTCAACATCGGCAACCCGAACGAGTTCACCGTCCGCCAGCTCGCCGAGATGGTGGTGGAACTTACGGGCAGCTCGTCCCCTATCATCTCGCATCCCCTCCCGGCGGACGACCCGAAGGTGCGCCAGCCCGACATCACGCGCGCCCGGAACCTCCTCGGTTGGGATCCCTCGGTCCAGCTGCGCGACGGCCTGGTCCGCACCATCGAATACTTCCGCGGACTCCGTGGGTCCGCCCGGATGCAGCCACCGACGTGATGCGACGCCTCTTGCCTGTCCTGCTGGTCCTCGTGGTCGGAATGGCGGGCTGCGTGCACGCATTCAACGTCCGGCAATTCTCCACCTCCGCGGCGCTCTATCAGGCCGCCATGGCGCGGTATCAGGCAGGGAAGTGGGACGATGCGATCACGGCGTTCGAGCGCCTGACGCTCGACCTCCCGGCGCGCGACACGCTCCTGCCGTTCTCGCACTGGTACCTCGGAAAGGCGCGCCTCGAGAAGGGCGAGCGGCTCCTCGCGGCGCAGGCCTTCCTGCGCCTCAGCGAGACCATGCCCGCCGACTCGCTGGCGGATGACGCGCTCCTGGCCGCGGGCCGTGCGTATGCCGGCCTCTGGCGCCGGCCGAGCCTCGATCCGCAGTACGGCTTCCTCGCGGAGACGCAGTTCAAGCTGCTCATCGGCATCTATCCGACATCGCCGCTCGTGGACAGCGCGGCCACGGAGATCCGGCGGCTCGAGGAGTGGTTCGCCACGAAGGACTTCGAGACCGCGGCGCACTACCAGCGCCGCAAGGCCTACGACTCGGCGATCCTCTATTACAAGGACGTCGTGAAGAACTGGCCCGAGACCGACAAGGCGCGCGACGCGATGCTCCAGTTGGTGCAGATCTATCGGTTGCCGGTCATGAAGTACGAGCAGGACGCCATGGAGGTCTGCGACGCGCTGCGCGCCGCCTATCCGGCGAACGCGGACGTCCAGCGCACGTGCAGGGCGCCGAGCCCCGCGGACAGCGCCAGCGCGCCCGGCGTGGGTCGCTGAGCGCCGGGCCGTGCGCGAGCGGCTGGGCCTCCTCGGCGGGACCTTCGATCCTCCGCACGTGGGTCACCTCTTCGTCGCGTACACGGCGTTCGAGCGGCTCGGGCTCACCGACGTCCGCCTGATCCCCGCACACCAGCAGCCGCTCAAGCAGGGGTCGGTGACCACGCCGGCGCATCATCGACTGGCGATGACCCGCCTGCTCGCCGCCGAGGACCCGCGGCTCACGGTCGACCCCGTCGAATTGGAGCGGGGCGGGTTATCTTTCACGATCGAGACGGTCCGCGCTTACCGCATGGCCCAGCCGACGGCGGAGCTGGTGGTGCTGCTGGGCGAGGACGCCGCCCGGACGCTGCCGCAGTGGCGTGAGTCGGCGGCTCTCGCCGCGGAAGCGCGACTCGTGGTCGTGACCCGTGGCGAGGAGGGGTCGGTGAACGCGGGGGTGCCGGTCGAGCGGGTCGCCACGCGTCGCGTGGACGTCTCGGCGACGGAGATCCGGGAACGGGTGCGGACGGGGCTGCCCATCCGCGGCTTCGTGCCGGGCCCCGTGGCCGACTACATCGCCGAGCACGGGCTCTATCGCACCACCTAACGAGTGAACCACGCATGCTGAAGAAGCTGATCGGAGCGGTGTTCGGGACGCGGCACGAGCGCGAGCAGAAGCGCGTGCAGCCGATCGTGGACGAGATCAACGTCCACTACGCCCGCCTCAAGGACCTCACGGACGTCCAGCTCCAGGGACAGACGGAGCGGTTCCGCGCGATCATCGCCGAGCGCACGTCCGAACTGCGTGCGCGCATCGACGCGGTGCGGGCGCAGAAGCATGACGCCGAGGATGCCGAGGCGCGGGAGGCGTTCGACACCGAGCTCACCGGACTCGACGGCCAGGGTGGCCTCGAGAAGGAGTATCGGGATGCGATCGCCGACGTGCTCGATGAGCTGCTCCCGGAGGCGTTCGCGACCGTGCGTGAGGCGGCGCGCCGGCTCCTGGGGACCGCGTGCGCGGTGACGGGGCACGAGATCACCTGGGACATGGTGCACTACGACGTGCAGCTCGTCGGCGGCATCCAGCTGCACCTGGGTCGCATCGCGGAGATGGCGACGGGCGAGGGCAAGACGCTGGTCGCCACGCTCCCCCTCTACCTCAACGCGCTGCCCGCGCGCGGCGCGCACCTGGTGACGGTGAACTCCTACCTCGCCCGCCGCGACTCGCAGTGGATGGGCCACATCCTCAGCTGGCTCGGCCTCTCGGTCGGCTGCCTCGATGACACCGAGCCGGGGACACCGGAGCGGCGCGCGGCGTACCTCTGCGACATCACGTACGGCACGAACAATGAGTTCGGCTTCGACTACCT
>JAOUHR010000435.1 GCA_029884515.1 Gemmatimonadota bacterium | reverse complement strand
ACCTTCACCACCCTCGAGACCCTCTCCAACGCCCTCGCCGCGCGCGCCTGGTGCGTCCGGGCGCTCGGCGACCAGGGCGCCGTGCGCCAGCACTTCGTCGCGGTCTCCACGAACGTCGAGGGCGTGGCCAGGTTCGGCATCGATCCCGTGAACATGTTCGGCTTCTGGGATTGGGTCGGCGGCCGGTACTCGATGACCTCGGCGGTCGGCCTCTCGACGATGCTCGCCATCGGCCCGGCGCAGTTCCGGGAGATGCTCGCCGGGTTCCGTGCGATGGACGAGCACTTCCGCACCGCGCCCTTCGAGCGGAACCTGCCGGTGATCATGGGTCTGCTCGCGGTCTGGTACGCCGACTTCTTCGCGGCGCGGACCGCGGCGGTGCTGCCCTACGACCAGTACCTCGCGCGCTTCCCCGCCTACCTCCAGCAGCTCGCCATGGAGAGCAATGGCAAGGGGGTCACGCGCGACGGCACGCCGGTGGCGTACGCGACGAGTCCGGTGGTCTGGGGCGAGCCCGGCACCAACGGCCAGCACTCGTTCTATCAGCTGCTCCACCAGGGCACCCACCTGGTGCCCTGCGACTTCATCGGGTTCTGCCGCTCACTCAACCCGCTCGACCGGCATCACGACCTGTTGATGGCGAACGTCTTCGCGCAGGCCGAGGCGCTCGCGTTCGGCCGCACCGCCGTCGAGGTGGCGGCGGAGGGCACGCCCGACCGGCTCGTCCCGCACCGCGTGTTCGAGGGGAATCGCCCGAGCTCCACCATCCTCGCCGACGCGCTCACGCCCGCGACCCTCGGGGCGCTCGTCGCGCTCTACGAGCACAGCGTCTTCACGCAAGGCGTCATCTGGGACGTCGACTCGTTCGACCAGTGGGGCGTGGAGCTCGGCAAGGTGCTGGCGCAACGTGTCGACGGGGAATTGCAGCGCGGTGCCGTGGAGGACGGCGCCCACGACGGCTCAACCGCGGCGCTCATCCGGCGCTACCTCGCGCGGCGCGGCGAGCCGCGCACGCTCTGAGAGGACGCGAACCTCCTCCCGCAGCGCGGCCTGGCTCCGCGCCAGGTCCTCGAGCTCGGTGGTGAACGTGCGCGCCGGCTCCGGCAGTTCGTCGAGCGCCTGCTGGCGGCCGCGAGACCGGCCCAGCAGGTAGGCCCCGACCAGCGCGCCTCCGATGATCACGGCGCCGAGGATCGTACCGAGCAGCCCGGTCAGCAGCACCATCGTCGTCTCATCCATGGCGGGGACTCACGCGGTCCGGGGAGGTGGCGGACGTCGGTCCGGATGCCGTGGTGCCGGACGACCGTCCGCCCGGCGCCGCCGTCCTCGAGGACCATCGAAGCGAATGCGGCCGCGCGCGCCTACCCTCGCGAGCCGAAGCGCCGCCGGAGCAGCACCGCCACCACCACCACGGAGAGGATCACGAGCCACCAGTACTGCCTGAGGAACTCCATCCTGACCTCCTCATTCGCCACCGGTTCGCCTCGTCGTCAGCGCCCCGCCTTGATGGCCTTGCCGAGCGCCTCGATCACCGCGGGGGTCTCCGACGGCGGATTGGTGGGATCGGCCGAGAGCCGCTTGGAAAGGGCCAGCGCGTCGTCCACCGCCTTCTGCACGTCGGCCGGCAACTGCTCGTGCGTCCAGCCGGCGGCGCGCACCACGTAGCGCGCGGAGAGCGAGAGGTCCGCCGCGACGCCCAGCACGCTCCCGGTGCGGCGCGTGCTCCATCCCGACGCCGCGAGTTGCTGGTGGTTCTCGGCCAGCAGCCGATCGATCACCACGAACTCGCGCTCGAGGATCGCCGCCGAGGTGACGGTTCCCGCGTTGAGACGCTTGATGAGTGCGTCGATCTTCGGTTCCAGCTCGATCATGCGCGCACCGATCTGCTCGTCGCGGCAGCGGCCGATCTCGTTGCGGAACTGCACGGAGACGAGGTTCAACTCATAGGCCGCCGCGCGCCGTTGGTCGGACGTGTAGAACTGGTGGACCTTCTCCAGCCCGACGAGTTCAACCTGTCCCCGCGCGGGTGTCGTGGCGGCCGCGAGGGCGAGAAGCGCGAGCGAGACGCGGGTGGCGGTGCGCATGGCGTGCCTCCAGGGAGTGTGCCGAGGCCCGGCCGGGCCGGCGATTCATGCCCGGCTGGAGCTCACCCTCCCACCTTACGGTGTCCCCGCACGAACGCCATCCGGGAAGCGCGGACGGCGCGAAGGGGATTGACCGACAGCGTCGGTCCGAGGATGCGCCCCATCGTGACCGGCGGCGCGCACGCACCGGACCAGCCGGTACAGGCGGTTCGTCGCACTCAGGTCGGAGCGATCGAACCGGATCCACTGGTTGCCATACCGCACCACGGCCGACTTGGAGGCGGCCAGGGCGCGGAGGTCCTCCTCCGTGAGCGCGACCGACACGAGCATCCGCTTCGGACGCACCGTGCCCTCCACCGTCGCCGGCGTCGGGATGCCGAGCGGCACCGTGAGCCAGTCGTCCACCACGAGCTCGAGGCTGTCGTGCGCCGACCAATGGCGGTCGAAGAGCGCTGTCGGAAGCGAGAGGTC
>JAOUHR010000061.1 GCA_029884515.1 Gemmatimonadota bacterium | reverse complement strand
CCACGCCGGCCGCGTCCACGCGCGGACGCTCCTCCGGGTCGAGGACCGTGACCACGGGGGCGGGCAATGTGCGCGGGACCAGGGACATGGGGCACCTCGGCTGGTGGGGGTCGTGCTCGGGACGCCGCGCTCACGTCAGCGCGTCCGTGATGTCGCCGACAAACTGCCCCGTCGGGGTCACCTCGGCGTCACCGCTCGCGGCACGAAAGCCTCCGGGCGTCACCCTCGCGCCCCGAGGATCGCGGGAGACCCCGCGCCCCGCCCGCCCGGGAGCGGGTATATTCCGATATCGGTTCCGCCGGACGGTCGCGTCGCAGGGTCTCCCTGCGCCGAGGAAAGTCCGGGCTCCTTGGACACGCTGCCAGGTAACGCCTGGGCACGCCGCGAGGCGTGACGGACAGTGCCACAGAGAACAGACCGCCTTCGCGAAAGCGGAGGTAAGGGTGAAAAGGTGGGGTAAGAGCCCACCGCGTCCGTGGCAACACGGGCGGCACGGCAAACCCCTGCGGGAGCAAGGCCGAATAGGCGGCGAGCAGCAGTCCTCTGCGATCAAGACGCCGCGGGTTGGCCGCTAGAGTGCACGGGCGACCGTGTGCCGAGAGGAATGATCGTCCGGGGTCGCGAGATCCCGACAGAACCCGGCTTACAGGCGGGACCGACGAACTGCAGGTGGGGGGTGGCAGGTGTGACTCGGGAGGGACCACGGTTCCGCTCGCGCTTCGCCTGCCACCTTTCCTGTCTTCTCTCCACGCGACACCTCCCTTCGCCGCGATGCTGATCGACCACACCGCCAGACGCCGCGCCGCGTTGCCGACGCCCCGCCACCCGCGCCGCCGTGCGCGACACGCCGCCCTCGTGTGCGTGCTCGGAGGGCTCGTGGCGATCACCCCTGCGTGCGCACCGTCGAGTACCGCACGGCCCGCGCAAGCGGAGCCGGCCGACCCGGCGGTCGTCGAGCGCCCCTCGGCGGAGCGCTGGATCGTCCGTCCATCAAGCGAGCCACAGACGCATCGCCTGCGCATCGAGGGGACGCTCGTCTCGCGCGTGGACACGCTCGAGCGGACCGACACGCTGCAGGCGGAGCTGCGGACGCACTGGACGTTCGCGGCCCCGCCGATGGCCGCTGACATCCCGGCACGGATCGCCGGGACCATCAGCGAGTACCGGGTCTCCTTCGGCGCAGGCGACTCGTTGCGGCAGCCCCCCGACCTGACGCTTCCCGTCACGTACGCCGCCGAACGAGTCGCTCGCGGGGACCAGCCGCAACTCACCCTCCCTCGCGCCGGGGAGTGCGGCCCGAATGCGCCGGCGCTCGCCGCGCTGCGTGAACTCTGGGGGTCGCCGCCGGACACGCTCTTCACCGGCCGCGAGTGGGCCGACTCGGCGAACTACGCGACCTGCCGCGACTCGATCCTGATCGCGGTGACATCCGTCCGCAGCTATCGCGTGCTCGGAGCGGAGGAGCGCGAGGGCGAGGTGCTGGTGCGCATCTCCCGACGATCCGTCACGCGGATGACCGGAAGCGGCACGCAGTTCGGGGAGCCGCTCGAGATCGAGGCGGAGGGCGCGGGCGAGGTGTTGCTCGACCTCGCGGTGGACGGCGGCGCGATCCGGTCGGGCGCGGGGGAATCGGAACTGCGCATGGAGATGCGCGGCCGTCGCCGCGCGCAACAGCTGGTGCAGCGGACCCGGCTCACGATCACCGCGCCCTGACGAGGCGTGGCGATCGGCCCGCCCGTCAATCCACCAGGCGCAGTGGCATCAGCAGGCAGAGGTACTTTGCGGCGTCCGACCAGCCTTCCGGCTCGAGCGTCGACGCGCGCTCCGGCGCGCGGAAGGTCATGCGCACCTCGTCGGTGGGCATGTAGCGCAGGATCTCGAGCAGGTACGCCGCGTTGAAGCCGATGTCGAGCGGGTCGCCGTCGTAGCGGATCGGAAGCTCGTCCTGCGCCTCGCCCAGGTCGGGGGTGCTCACGGAGAACTTGAGCATGCCGGCGTTGAACGAGAGCCGGATCCGGTGCGTCTGGTCGGAGGCGACGACGCTCATGCGCTTGAGTGCGCTCGTGAACGCCGATCGGTCGAGGATCGCGTACTTGTCGTTGTCCTTCGGGATGACCTGCTCGTAGCCCGGGTAGGGACCCTCGATGAGGCGCGTGAACACCGACGTGAAGGGCGAACGGAAGCCCAGGTGGTTCTCGCCCTGTGCCACCTCGAGCTCCTCCTCGGCGGCGAAGAGGCGCCGAATCTGTTCGAGCGCCTTGGGCGGGATGATGAGGTCGGACTTCTGCCCGCCGCTCACCGGGACCTCCATCTTGGCGAGCCGGTGCCCGTTCGTCGCGACCATCCGCATCAGGTCGGTGCGGAGCTCCCAGAGCACGCCGTTGAGGATCGGCCGGCTCTCCTCCGTGCTGGCGGCGAATGCCGTGTGTCCGATGAGCTTCTGCAGTTCGCCCGACGGGATTCGCGCGGCCTTCTCGAACTGCACGGCCGGAAAGCTCGGGAATTCGGACTTCGGCAACCCGAGGAGCTTGAACTTCGAGCGGCCACACTCGAGCGTGATCCGCTGGTCCCCGGTCGCCGAGATCTTCACCGGCGCCGGCGGCAGCTCGCGCGCGATCTCGCTCAGCTTGCGCGCCGGGATCGTGATCGCCCCCAGGCCCTCGACGTCCGCCGTCACCTCCGTGCTCACCGCGATGTCGAGATCGGTGCCGGAGATGCGGATCCCCTTGTCCGTGGTCTGGACGAGGAGGTTCGCGAGGACGGGAAGCGTCGTCTTGTTCGGGACCGCGGGAGTGACGGCTGCGAGGCCTTCCTGCAGCTTCTCGCGCGAGATCGTAAAGCGCATTCGGTTTGGGACCGAGGACGGAGATGTGGGAATGCGGGCGGAAGCTTCTGTCTCTAGGGCTGAATTACTCTATCAGTAGTAGTAGTAGCAAGGTGTGGAATGTGGACGAACGCCGGAATCGGTTGCCACACCACGCCATGCTCGCGCGGCTTCATGTGCAACGGCAGTGGAGCGCCTGTGGAGCACCGTGGAGAGAGCCGGCCCGGCACCCTCCCACGTGAGGAACATGTGATTCACGTGGGGTGGCGAACGGTTTCCCTCACCTTGTCCACACGTCCGCGGAACTCCGCACTCTCCTTCATCATCGTGGTCACGCGGTCGAGCGAATGGATCACCGTCGAGTGGTCGCGGCCGCCGAAGGCCTGGCCGATCTCGACGAGCTGGAGCCCGAGGATCTCGCGCGCGAGGTACATCGCGACCTGCCGCGGGACCGTGAGTTTCTTCGTGCGGGTCTTCGACTGAAGCCCCTCCACCGACACGCCCCACTCACCGGCGACACGCTGCTGGATCTGGCCCATCCGATCCTGGCGCGCGGTACGCGGGGGCGTGCCATCACTCGACCGCAGCTTGTCGCGCAACGCCTCGCGCGCGAGGTCCACCGTGATGACGCGGTGCTTGAGCGAGGCGTAGGCGAGGAGCTTGATGATCGAACCCTCGAGTTCACGCACGTTCGACTGCACGTGATCGGCGATGAAGTGCAGGACGTCGTCGGGGATCGTGTGCTCGAGGTGGTCCATCTCGGCCTTGCGCCGGAGGATCGCGATGCGGTGCTCGAGGTCCGGCTGCCCGACGTCGGCCACCATGCCCCAGGCGAACCGCGAGGCGAGGCGTGCCTCGAGCTTCGGGATCTCCGAGGGCGGGCGGTCCGAGGTGAGGACGATCTGCCGGCCCGCTTCATAGAGGGCGTTGAACGTGTGGAAGAACTCCTCTTGCGTGGAGTTCTTGCCGCCGATGAAGTGCACGTCGTCCACGAGGAAGAGGTCCGTCTCGCGATAGCGTCGGCGGAAGTCGTGCATCGCGCCCTTGCCGATGGACGTGATGACGTCGTTTGTGAACTGCTCGGTGGTGATGTAGGTGACGCGGGTGGCGGGGGCGCGCCGGATGATCTCCTGCGCGATCGCCTGCATGAGGTGCGTCTTGCCGAGCCCGGTGGCGCCGTAGAAGAAGAGCGGGTTGTAGGTCTTGCCCGGCGCTTGGGAGACGGCCATGGCCGCGGCAGCGGCGAGGTCGTTGGACTTGCCGATGACGAAGGTATCGAAGGAATAGCGCTCGTTGAGCGAACTGAGCGTGACATTCTGTGGGATGTCTTCTGGCGCGATGATGGCCCGTTCATGTCCCTTTATTGGAACAAAGAGGTCCATCTGTGAGCGCTGGACGCGCTCCTGCTGAACCCGAAGCGCGATCTTGACCGGGTGCCCGAGCGCGACGGGGGCCAGGGATTCGAGGATCGCCGAGTGGCGCCGCTCGTTCCACTCCACCGAAAACTGGTCCGGCGCGTTGAGCGTCAGGGCCTCACCGGAGAACTCGGCCGCCGTGAGCGGGGCGAGCCAAGTCTCAATTATGTGATCCGAGAGCTCGGTGCGCGCTCTGTCGAGGAGGCGCGTCCAGGCTTCGGTGGGGGTGAGGGACATTCCGGGCCGTGCGGGTTGTGGATATCTGCTGGGGGGTCGAAGCTACCCCCGCCGTGTGGACAAGTCAACGCTCGTGACTGCGAGCCAGCGGCTCCCGCAGGCTTGTTCGGGTTGACCTAAGCCTCGGGCTCGGATACGTTTAGCGTTCTCTACACCGCCGCTTTTTCAAGTCCTTTGGAGCCACGATGGGGAAGCCGACATACCGCCCGCGCAACAAGCGTCGTATCCGGACGCATGGCTTTCGCGCGCGCATGGAAACCAAGTGGGGACGCGAGGTCCTCAGCCGCCGCCGCAAGAAGGGACGCAAGCGGCTCACGGTGAAGCTGCCGTCCAAGTACGCTGGCGCCTGAGACCCGCCGCCGCTTTCCGCCAGCCGAGCGGCTGACGCGAACGGCGGATCTCGAGGCGGTGCGCCGCGATGGGAAGCGATTCCGGACTCCGCACCTGGAAGTTCGGTACCTCGCTTCCCTTTTGCGTCGCCCCCGCGTCGGGCTGATCGTGCCCAAGCACAAGCAGACGGCGGTCGCGCGCAACCGCGTGAAGCGGCGGCTTCGCGAGTGCGCGCGGCTCACGCTCCTGCCGGCACTTCGCGCGCGCGCCCCGCTCGACGTGGTGCTGCGCGCGACGCCGGCGGCGTATGGCGCCGCCGGCGTCGCGCTCGCCGACGAGATGCGGCGGATCGCTGACCGGCTCGCCGCGTCGGTTCGACCTCGCGAGGAGGCGGGGACGCCGTGAGATACCTGCTCGTGCTCTTCGTGCGCGCCTACCAGGCGGTGCTCTCGCCGATCCTGCCGGCCGCGTGTCGCTATCATCCCACGTGTTCCAACTACGCGATCGAGGCGCTGGAGGTCCATGGCGCGCGGCGCGGCTCGTGGCTCGCCATCAAGCGCATCGCGCGGTGCCATCCGTTCCGCGCGGGTGGTTTCGATCCGGTGCCCGACCCACCCTCTCCACGCCCCCGAGATGGATAAGCGTTTCTTCCTCGCGTTGATGCTCACCGGGATCGTCGTCGTCGTGACGCCGATGCTCTTCAGGCAACCCCAGGTCGCGGTCCCGCCCGCGGCGGTCATAAGCTCGGAAGGGGCGCCGGCCGCCACGTCCACGGTCACGCCGTCGCCAGCGGTCGCCACGCCGGGCCCGGTGGTGTCCGCGCCCGGCGCCTCGCCGCCGCGCACCGCGAACGCGCCGACGATCGCCGCGGAGACGCTCAGCGTCGCGAACGATCTCACGACGCTCTCCTTCACCACGCGCGGCGCCGCGTTCCTCGGAGCGGCGCTGCCGAAGTACCGCCAGCTCGGCAAGGACTCCGGCACCGTGCGCCTGGAGCATGGAAGTGAGCCGATGCTGAGCTACCGGCTCATCGCGGGCGGTGACACGATCGCACTCGACACGATCGCCTTCACGGCCACGCGCAGCACGGCCGACAGCCGTCCCGCGCTGACCTTCACGGGCGCGATCGGTGCGGCGCGCGTCGTCGTGCGCTACGAGTTGGCGCCCGACAACTACCTGGCCGCCGTGACCTGGCGCGCCGAGGGCCTCGCGCAACCGACATTCCTCCTGACCGACCTGCCGACGGGTTTCACGTCGCAGGAGGCCGACACCACCGAGGACCATCGCCACCTCGCGTACGCGATGAAGCCGCTGCGTGCCGGCGCCGAACGGGTCGACTTCCGCAAGCCGGATCCCGGGGAGCGCGTCCTGCAGGCGGGCCCGTTCGCGTGGGCCGTGGCAAAGAGCAAGTACTTCCTCGTGGGCGTCCTCGCCGCGGACAGCGCGACGTCGCCGTTCGCGGAGGTGCAGGTCACCGGTGCGCCGCGCGTGAACAAGGTCGCGGTGCGGGCCGCGGCCACCGTGGTCGCCCCCCTGTCCGCTGACGGGATCCGGTTCGAGCTCTTCGCCGGGCCGCAGGAGTGGCAGCGGCTCGTCTCGATGGGGCACGACTTCGAGAACGTGAATCCGTACGGCGGGTGGATCAGCGGCGTGGTGCAACCCTTCGCGACGATCGTGATGCGCGTGCTCCTCTGGATGAAGCGCACCCTCGACATCCAGTACGGCTGGATCCTGGTGATCTTCGGCGTCGCGATCCGGATGGCGATGTGGCCGCTCAACAGCCGGATGATGCGCTCGAGCATCCAGATGCAGCGCATCGCGCCGCAGGTGCAGGCGGCGCAGAACAAGCACAAGGGCGACGCCGAGAAGCAGCGCGAGGCTGATGAAGGTGTACCAGGAGGCCGGCGTGAGCCCCTTTGCGGCGCTCTCGGGCTGCCTGCCGATGCTCCTGCCGATGCCGATCCTCTTCGCGCTCTTCTTCGTGTTCCAGAACACGATCGAGTTCCGCGGGGTGTCGTTCATGTGGCTTGCCGACATCTCGCTCAAGGACCCGTTCTACATCCTGCCACTGGCCATGGGCTTCTCGATGTTCGCTCTCTCGTGGGTGGGGATGCGGAACGTGCCGCCCAATCCGCAGACGAAGATGATGGGCTACCTGATGCCGGTGGTGATGACGGTGGCGCTGCTCAACTTCGCGTCCGGGCTCAACCTCTACTACGCGGTGCAGAACCTCGCGGCACTCCCGCAGCAGTGGCTGATCGCGAACGAGCGGGCGAAGAGCCAGCCGGTCGCCGTGGTGGCCAAGTCCACCGATGGGGGCGAGCGCAAGCGGCGCTGACGTCCGCGGCGACCTGATCGCCGCGGTGGCGACGGCACCGGGGCGGGGCGCCCTCGCCGTCGTGCGCCTGAGCGGGCCGGGCGCGGGTGCGGTGGCCGCGCGCGTCGCGACGCCCTGGCCGCCGGAGGCGCGCCGCGCCACCCGCGTCGCGCTGCACGCGTGCGATGCGCCGCACGACCATCTCGATGAAGCGATCGCCACGCACTACCCGGCACCGGCCTCGTTCACGGGCGAGGACGTGGTGGAGTTCTCCGTGCACGGTGGGCGCTACGTGAGCACCGCGGTGCTTGCGGCGGTGGTGGAGGCGGGCGCGCGCCCCGCGCTCCCCGGCGAGTTCACCGAACGCGCGGTGCGGAACGGCAAGCTCGACCTGCTGCAGGCCGAGGCGGTCGCGGACCTGATCGACGCGCGCTCCCGCGCGATGCACCGCGCCGCCCTGCGCCAGCTCTCGGGCGCGCTCTCGCACCGCCTCGGCGCGCTCCGGCAGGCGCTGCTCGACGTCGAGGCACTGATCGCCTACGAACTCGACTTCCCGGAGGAGGACGACGGACCGCAGCCGCGCGCGCGGGCGACGGACGCAGCGGTGCGCGTGCTCGCGGAGCTCGAGGCGCTGCTCGCGACGCTGCCTCGCGCCGAGCTCGGGCGCGAGGGCGTCACCGTGGTGCTGGCGGGTGCGCCGAACACGGGGAAGTCGACGCTCTTCAATGCGCTCGCCGGCGATCCGCGGGCGATCGTGAGCGACGTCCCCGGCACCACACGCGATGCGATCGAGGTGCTGATCGACCACGACCCGTGGCCGATGCGCCTGGTGGACACCGCCGGGTTGCGTGCTGACGCCGAGGCGGTGGAGCGGCTCGGCGTCGAGGTGAGCGCGCGGCGGCTCGCGACCGCCCACCTCGTGCTCGCCTGCGGCGACACCGACGAGGAGCTTGCGCGCGCCTGTGCGCAGGTCGCGTCCTTGAGCGAGGCGCTCCGCATCGCCGTGCGCACCAAGCTCGACGCGCGCGAGGCCTGCGACGCGTGGCGGCCCCCGGCCGACGTCGCGGCGAGCGCGGCGGTCGGCGTGAGCGCCCACGGTGGACACGGCCTCGAGGCGCTCCGCGCGGCGATCACGCGGGCGATGGGATCGCTCGCCCCGGATCCGGACGAGGAGCTCCCGCTCGTCACACGCGCACGGCACGCGGCCGCGCTGCGCACGGCGCGCGCGGAGGTGCACGAGTTCGCCGCGGCCTGGCGTGACGCTGCACTCCCCGCTCCGGTCGCGGCGACGCACCTGCGCGCCGCCGTGCACGCACTCGACGAGTTGCTTGGCGGGATCGACGTGGAGGAAGTGCTGGAGCGCGTGTTCCGGGGTTTCTGCGTCGGGAAGTAGGAGGTGAGAGGTGGGGGCGTGAGGAAGACACCCCACCCCACCCCAC
>JAOUHR010000434.1 GCA_029884515.1 Gemmatimonadota bacterium | reverse complement strand
CCAGCTGCAGCGCCGACTGCGACACCTTGTCCGCCGTGTCCTCAGGCGTGTGGTGCCACGGGTAGTCGAGGTCGATCACGTCGATCACCCGCAGCCCCTTGTCGAGCAACGGGACGTGGTCGTCCGTGATGGAGATGCCCTCGCGATTGGTGAACGCCGCTCCGTATCCGAGCCGCTGGGCCGTGGTCCAGACGCGCTGCACCACCTCGGGTGCCCGACTCAGGGAGTGCGCCTCCTGCTCGAACACGGGGTGTTCGTCCCCCACCATGTCGAAGAGCACGCCGAAGAGCGGCGCGTACCCCGGCTCGGGGAGGTGCTCCGCGAAGTAGTGCGCGCCGATCAGCACGTCGGTCATGGTGTCGAAGCTCCCCCAATCCTCGCCGTCCACGAAGAGGAGGTCCACGCCGGCAGGCGGCGCCTCCTTGCTCAGGGCGTCCGCGACACCCAGCAGGATCGCGACTCCCGAGCCGCCGTCATTCGCGCCCGGCACCGGGAGCAGCGCCTGCGCCGGGTCGGTCGCCCGGTCCGAGATCGGCCGCGAGTCCCAGTGGGCGAGGTAGAGCACCCGCTTCGGGTCGGCGGCGCGGAATCGCGCGAGGATGTTCCGCATCGGCAGGTGCTTGCCGTCCGCGGTCGTGTGCGTCCACTCCTGCACCACCACCGTGTCGGCGCGCATCCGGAGCTCTGCAATCAGCCAGTCACCGGCGGCCCGGTGTGCGGGCGTGCCGGGCACCCGCGGCCCGAAATCGGTCTGCTTGCGCACGTTCGCGATCGCCATGGCCCCGTCGAACTCCGTCTGGGCCGCGGGAGTGGCCCGCGAGGAGGCGTCTGCGCCGCCGCAGGCGACGCCGCCGCCGGGAGCCACGCAGGCGAGGAGCGCGACGAGGAGCGCGGGGCGGACCACGTGATGTTCGGGCACGGCGAGGAGTCTGGTGTGAGGGGGCAAACCATCGTACCGCAACGGGGTAGACCATCCGGGCTGGCGGATCGGCCTTGCCCCGTCGCTGACGCGCGGTGGAATATACGGTTCCCCATGCGAGACCGCGCCCCGAACCCCTCCGCGTGAAGATCGTTTCCCGGTACATCCTGCGCGAGCACGTCGGTCCGCTGCTCTTCGCCCTCTCGGCGCTGACATCGCTCCTGCTGCTCAACTTCGTGGCCAAGCGCTTCGGCGACCTCGTCGGCAAGGGGTTGCCGTGGACGGTCATCGCCGAATTCCTCTCGCTCTCGGTGCCCTTCACGCTGGCGATGACGCTGCCGATGGCGGTGCTCGTCGCGACCCTGCACGCCTTCTCGCGGCTCGCGTCAGAGAACGAGATCACGGCCTTCAAGGCGAACGGGGTGAGCGCGCGGCGCCTCATGGTGCCGGTGATCTTCGCCTCGCTTGGGCTGACCCTCTTCATGGTCTGGTTCAACGACCAGGTGCTGCCGCGGGCGAACCACCGGCTCGCCACCCTCCAGTCGGACATCGCGCGCGTGAAGCCCACCCTCGCGCTCTCCGAGCAGGTCATCAACGAGGTGGTGCCGCGCCAGCTCTTCCTGCGCGCGGCGCGGGTGATCTCGGGCACGAACAAGCTGCGCGACGTGACGATCTACGACCTTGGCGTGCCGACCAAGCGCCGGACCATCATCGCCGACAGCGGCCTGCTGACGTTCAACGAGACCGGCGAGGACCTGCTGCTCCGGCTCTATCACGGGTCCACGACCGAGCTGGGCGACACCGATCCCAAGCGGCTGCAGCGCAGTTTCTTCGTCGAGGACGTCATCCGCGTGCGCGGCGTGGCCAGGCGGCTCGACCGCAACGAGGACCGGATGCAGTACAAGTCCGACCGGGAGATGTCGGTGTGCGAGATGGTCTCGCGCGTGCGCGAGGCCCGGATCCAGCGCGACTCGGCCTGGGTGCGGCTCCGCATCGCCGAAGGCGCGAGCACGACCCGCGCCGCCGAGGCGCCGCCGGTGCCGCCGGGCGTGGGCGGTTTCTACTGCACGGTGGTCACCCGGGTGGGAAGCTGGCTCGCGCCACGTGAAGCCGTGGCGGCGACGCTCCCACAGGGCACGTCCGCCACGGCGACCGGCACGCGGATCGACCCCGCCACGGCCGATCCCTCTGCACTCGCCGGCATGGTGCTCGAGGTGCGGATGGTCCAGGGCACCATCGACCAGTACCGCGTGGAGATCGAGAAGAAGTTCGCCATCGCGACGGCCTGCCTGGTGTTCGTGCTCATCGGCGCGCCGGTCGCCCTCCGCTTCCCGCGCGGCGGCGTGGGGCTCACCATCGGCGTGAGCCTCGGCGTGTTCGGCCTCTACTACGTGGGCCTGCTGGCCGGAGAGGCGCTCGCCGATCGCGACGTGGTGGGCCCGGCGATCGCGATGTGGAGCACGAACTTCCTGCTGGCGATCGTCGGGCTGGTGCTGATCGCCCGCATCGGGAGCGAGGGCGCGACATCGCGCGGCAGCGAGACCTCCGAGTGGTGGCGCCGGGTGCTCGAGCGCGTGAGGCGGCGACGCCCCGCGTGAGACGGATCCTCCGCCCCCTCGACCGGTACGTCCTCTCCGAGT
>JAOUHR010000432.1 GCA_029884515.1 Gemmatimonadota bacterium | reverse complement strand
GACGTGACCCGCTTGCCGGGGTCGCCGGGTTGGATCCTCGGATTGCTCAACCTGCGCGGCACGGTGCTCACGGTCACGGATCTCGCGGTGCGGCTCGGACTGGAGCCGCGCGGGACGGGGACGGTGGTGGTGATCGAGTCGGAGGGCCGCGCCCTGGGCGTGCGGGTGGACGCGGTCCGGAAGGTGGCGACGGCGGCGCAGGCGACGCTCGAGCCGGTGGACAAGGTGCGCGCCGCCGAGGGACTGGTGGCGGGGATGGTCCGGATGGCGGACGGCCCGGCGGCGTTGATCGACGCCACGGCGCTCTGCCGCACGGTGCTGGCGACGGCGTAGCGGGACGAGACCTTTCACGAGGACGGGGGACGCGTGGCTCCGACGGTTCTGATCTGCGATGATGCGGTCTTCATGCGCACGATGGTGGGCGACATCCTGCGACAGGCGGGATTCGAGATCGTGGGTGAGGCCGAGACCGGCACGCAGGCGGTCGAGCGGTACAAGGCGCTCAAGCCGGACCTCGTGACGATGGACATCGTGATGCCCGACATGGGCGGGATCGACGCGGTGCGCGAGATCACGAAGTTCGACCCGAACGCGCGCGTGCTGATGTGCAGCGCGATGGGGCAGCAGTCGCTCGTGGTGGAGGCGATCCAGGCGGGGGCGAAGGACTTCGTGGTGAAACCGTTCCAGCCCAGCCGCGTGCTGGAGGCCGTGCAGCGGGTGCTCGGCTAAGTCCGCCTCGCGCCGACGCGCGCCGACCCTCACCCCCCTCCTGCGTGGACCCGTCCCGCTACGCCGACCTGTTCCGCACCGAGAGCCGTGACCAGCTCTCGGCGATCAATGGCGCCCTGCTCGCGCTCGAGCAGGGGGAGCCGGTGCGCGAGCCGGTGGACGCGATCTTCCGCGCGGTGCACACGGTGAAGGGGATGAGCGCCACGATGGGTTACGTGGCCGTCGCCGAGTTCTCGCACGAGCTCGAGTCGCTCCTCGAGAAGGTGCGCTCGGGCGAGCAGGGGCTCACGGCCGACCTCATGGACGCGCTCTTCGCCGCCGCCGATGCGCTCGAGGCGGGGGTGGAGCAGGCGAGCGAGTCGGCGGCACTCTCGCCGGCGATGCGGCGGGCGCTGGAGCGACTGCACGACATCGCGGGCGGGCGTTCCACGGCGGAGTTCCGCGTGATGCGCCCCGACGACGCGGCGGTGGCAGGCGCGGCGGGCGCTGCGGGCGGTGCGGCCGCCGGCGGGCTCGCGGCGTCACCGTCCGCGGCAGCCGCCGCCCTCGAGGGACCGGGCGTGGTGCTCGCGGTGCGCCAGACGGCGGCCGCGCTCCTGCCCGGCGTGCGTGCCTTCATGGCGGTGCAGCGCCTGCGCGACCTCGGCGAGGTGCGCGGGGTGGTGCCGGGCGTGGAGCAGTTGCAGGCGGCCACCACGCCACAGGTGTTCCGCGTGCGGGTGGAGACGACGGCGGGCGACGCCGAGCTCGAGCGCGCGGTGCGCAGCGCGGGCGACGTGGAGACGGTGACGATCGAGCGGCGCACCGAGGCGCCGGCGCGGTCCGCGACGCCGTCCGCGACGCCGGCGCTGGGCGAGACGGCGGAGCGCGCCGTGGGCGACCGGCGGCTGGGTGGCCGGCGCGCCGGCGACGTCGACGAGTTCGCCGTGGACGCCGACCGCCGCGCGATGCCGCGGGCGCGACACGTGCGGATCGAGCTCTCGCGCCTCGATACCCTGCTCAACCTGATCGGCGAACTGGTGATCGTGCGCGGCCGGCTGCAGCGCGAGTCGCGCGGGCTGGCACACGCCGCACTGCACGAGGCGCTCGCCGACGCGACGCGGCTCATCGGCGACCTGCAGGCCGAGATCATGACGAGCCGGCTCGTGCCGGTGGGCCAGGTGTTCGACCGGTTCCCTCGGCTCGTGCGCGACGTGGCCCGGACCCTCGGGAAGGACGTGCTCTTCGTGGTGGAGGGGAAGGAGATCGAGCTCGACCGCTCGGTGCTGGAGGAGATCGGCGAGCCGGTGGTGCACCTGCTGCGGAACGCGGTGGACCACGGGTTGGAGCTCCCGGCGGTGCGCGAGGCGGCGGGGAAGCCGCGCGCGGGGCGGCTCACGCTCGCGGCGCAGCGCGACCGCGCGGCGGTGGTGATCAGCGTGCGCGACGACGGCCGCGGGATCGACCGGGAACGCGTGCGCCAGCGCGCGATCGCGATGGGGATGGTGCCGGCGGGCACCCTGCTCCTGGACGACGACACGATGCTGCGCTGCATCTCGCGGGCGGGCTTCTCCACGGCCGAGCAGGTGACCGACGTGTCCGGGCGCGGCGTGGGGATCGACGCGGTGCAGGCGCGGACGCGCGCGCTCGGCGGCACCTTCGAGGTGACGACGGAGATGGGGAAGGGGACCACCGTCTCCATCCGCCTCCCCGTGACGCTGGCGATCGTGCGCGCCCTGCTCGCGCGCGTGGGCGACGAGCACTACGCGCTCCCGCTCACGCACGTGCGGGAGACGATGGCCCGCGGCCCCGCCGAGGTGCGGCAGGTGCAGGGGCGGGACGTGCTGGTGCTG
>JAOUHR010000433.1 GCA_029884515.1 Gemmatimonadota bacterium | reverse complement strand
CTCGACTCCATCAGCGGCGCGCCGTTGAAGTCGCCGTCCTGGAAGTCCAGCTCGTGCGCGCACTCGTGCAGCACCACGTTGAATCCGTCCCCGGGATCGTCGATCCCGTCGAGCACCGCGTCCCATGAGATCACGATCGCGCCGAGGTCGGTCGCCGCGAGCCCGTCGAGCTCGTCGTCGTCCTCGGTCCAGATCCCGTCCGCGACCTGCTGCTCCTCGCGCCGGAGGAGCGTGGTGGGGTAGACGAGGATCGAGAGGACGTTCGGGAAGTAGTCCGCGTCGAGGCCGAGCAGGAGCCGGGCGGCGTGCATCGCGATGGTGACGCGGATCTCGTCGGTCAGCTCAAGCCCGCCGCATCCCTCCCAATGCTTCTCCTCGAGGAGCACGTGGGCGTGGCCGAACCAGGCGGCCTGGACCTCTGCCGTCTGCCGCCCAAAGGCCGGCACGTTGCGCGCGACGATCACGCGCCACTCGGGCGGGACGGGGCGTGCGCGCAGGGCGCGCCGGCGGCGGCGCTTCAGGAAGCCGAACATGATCCCGGCCGAGCGGTGGTCTGCATGCCGAATTCTCACCCGACCGCCGCTCCGGCGCAGGCCCCTCTGCCGCGAGACGGGGACGGACTGGCGGCCGCAGGGCCCGCGTCTCACCTTCTGGGGCCACCGATCCGCGAGCTCCCATGCCTGCGCGCGTCGGTCCCTTCGTCCTCCTCCTCGGCGCCACCCTCACCTCCCTGATCGCGCCGGCGGAACAACCGCCAGGGCGTGTCCGCCGTGGTCCAGGTCGCTGCCCACAGTTTCCCGGACTCGGTGCCGGCCGCCTGCGCTGACTTGCCACTTCCCTTCGCGATCCGGATCGCGTCGCTCGCCGCTACCTTCGCGATGAACGAGGCGCGAGACCACCGCTTCACGTGCTCGAAGGACACCCGGACATCGGTGATCGACCGGATCCTCGCGCACCTCCGCGCCCGCGCGGCGCCCGCAGCCCACGCCGGCGCGCGGAGCCCCCCATCGACGCGGGGATGTTCGGCGTGCGCGGCCGTCCCACCGCGGCGTCACCGTACCGGGATCGTCGTCGGCGTGGAGGACGAGGAGCGGGTGCACGAGCGGGACGTGCACCTGTGCGTGACCGTGGAGGGGAACACCAACAGCGACGGCTCCGCGAACGGAAACACCACGCTCCGGAAGGTGCGGACGTTCCGGGAGTCGGATGGGCACAAGTTCATCCGGTGGGTGGAGATGGAGCGGAGGGCGGTGGCGGCGTGAGCGCCCGAATCGTGTGGCACGCGGATCTCCGGGCCCCCGGGCTCTACGGTCCGGCCAAGGATGACTGGTCCAGGATGGGAATGTGAGCGCTGGCCGTCTGCCGGTTCGCGCGCACTAAGGAGCAGCGCGTGCCCCGGTGCGCCGCCGCATCAGGCGCCGCGTGATCAGGTAGATCGGGTAGCTCGCCACGAGGACGTAGAGCGAGTTGACGGTGTTGGCGCGATCCGTGACGAAGCTCCCGACCAGGAACGCGCACGCGGCCAGCAGCAGGAATCCGTTCACATACGGATATCCCCACGCGCGATACGCGCGCGGCGTGTCGGGCTCGGTGCGGCGCAGCACGAAGATCGCCAGGAAGTTCACGCCGTACTGCAGCACGTAGAAGAACGCGGCAAGTGCGACGGCTGTCGCAAACGTCCCGCTCACGATCAGCGCGATGATGACGCCGAAGCTGAGCAGCAGCGAGAGCGTCGGCGTCCCGCCCTTGTTGACCGTCGTGAGGACCCGTGGCATGAGTCCGTCCTCGGCCAGCGCGAACGGCACGCGTGATCCCTGCATGATGATCGCACTCACCGCGCCGAGCATGCTGAGGATCATCACGATGTTCACGACACGCTCGCCCACCGGGCCGAACACCACGTTCGCCGCTCCGGCGGCGGCGAACTTCTGCATGCCGAGCTGCTCGATGCCAAGCACGTGGAGGAATGCGACGTTGAGCGCGAGATAGACGCCCAGGATCGCGACGACACCCAGGGCCATCGCGCGCGGGATCTCCTTGCCCGGATCGCGCACCTCACCGCCGAAGTAGACGACGCCGTTCCATCCGTCGTATGTGTACGCGACGTTCTGGAAGGAGAGCACGAGTGCCGTGGTGAACGCTGCTCCCACCGGCAATGCCACGCCGGCCGACGTGGCCGCGCCCGCGACCGCGTTGCCGGCGACAGGCGTCACGAAGAAGCACGCCGCGGCGACGCCAAGCAGCGCAACGGTCTTGAACAAGCTCAGTGCCTGCTGCGTGCGATCGCCGGAGCGCACACCGATCCAGTGGACGCCGACGAGCACCGTCGACACACCGAGCGCGACGATCGTCGTCGTTCCGACCGCGGCGGGAATGAGCAGCCCCGTCAGTTCACCGATCGCGATCGACACCGCTGCGGCCGCGGCGCACGTGGAGATCCAGTCCGTGTAGCCGATGACGAATCCGGGATACTCGCCGAACGCACGGCGCGCGAACACATAGTTGCCGCCGGACCGTGGGATCATCACGGCCAGCTCGGCCATCGTCATCGCGCCGAAGAA
>JAOUHR010000060.1 GCA_029884515.1 Gemmatimonadota bacterium | reverse complement strand
CTCCTCGTTGTAATCGGCGTCGGTCAGCTTGAGCACCGCCTTGCCGAGCTTCTCGGCCAGCCAGATCACGGCACGCCGGATCGCATCCGGGGTCCACGCGACAGCGCCGAAGAGCCAGGGACAGCGCTGCGTCGCGAGCTCCGCCGCGGCGGCGGCGTCGAGGAGGATCACGGCGTTCGCATGGCGCTGCAGGTAGGTGGCCGGCACGAGCGGAGAGACGTCACCCTCCACCACGCGAGCCACGATCGACGCCTTGTTCTCGCCGAAGGCGAGCATGATGATCCGGCGCGCCTCGAGGATGGTGCCCACGCCCATCGTGATGGCGCGGCGCGGCACGTTCTCAGCGCCGAAGAAGTCGCTGGCGGCGTCGATGCGCGTCACGCTGTCGAGCGTGATGAGGCGCGTCCGCGAGGCGTCGTCCGAACCGGGTTCGTTGAAGCCGATGTGCCCGGTGCGGCCGACGCCGAGGAGCTGGAGGTCGATGCCGCCGGCGTCGGCGATCATCTGCTCATAGCGCCGGCAGTGGCTGGCCACCTGGTCCGCGGTCACGGTGCCGTCCGGCACATGGGCGTTCGCGGGGTCGATGTCCACGAGGCTGAACAGGTGCTCCCGCATGAACCGGACGTAGCTCTGCAGGTCCTCCGGCCGCATCGGGAAGTACTCGTCGAGATTGAACGTCACGACGTTCCGGAACGAGAGCCCCTCCTCCTTGTGGAGCCGAACCAGTTCCGCATAGATGCCCGTGGGCGTGGAGCCCGTGGCGAGGCCGAGCACGGCGCGTCGTCCCTCCTTGGCGCGCGCGCGGATGAGGGCGGCGATCTCGCCGGCGACGTGGCGCGCCGCGGTGGACGAACCCGCGAGCACCTGTGTGGGGATCCGTTCGCGTGGCGGGAGGGCGGTCGTGGCGGACATGGTCAGGGGGCGGGGGGCGCGGCGGAGTGGAAGAGACGGGCGAGCAGTTCCGGCATCGCGTGGAACTGGTCGATGTGGTCGGGGGCGGAGTTGCCGGCGAAGCCGAGCAGCGCGAAGGCGCCGGCGCCGGCCTCGCTCAGCTGCTGCATGCCCCGCGGGCCCCACGCGAGCACGGGGGTGCGGTGCAGGCCGAGCGACGCGAGGAGCCAGTCGGCGGTCTCGGTGGTGCTGGCGAAGGTGCCGGGGAAGATCTCGGAGTGGGTGATGAGGAACCGCTTCTCGCCGCGCGTCGCTGCGCGCGCGAACGCGGCGAAGGCCGCCAGGTTGGTGGTGTCGAGCGTACCGCCGTCGGCCATCAGCTGCCGGTCTGGCACGTATGAGGTGTGCATCCCGTCGATCAGGAGTACGGCCTCCACCGCGGCGAAGTGTCGCGGGTCACGAAGGATCGCGCGCACGGCGCCGTGGCCGGCCGAGAATCCGACGAGCACGATGCGACCGGTGCGCACCGGGCGACCGCTCGCGGCCGCCGACTCGCGCACGACGTTGGCGAGCAGCGAGTCGAACACGGCAGGGTCGGCGAAGGCGCGATCGTAGGCACCGGAGCCGGCGCCGATGTTCACCACGACCGCCGCCCAGCGGGCGCCGAGCGCTGCGACCGACTGCTCCGGCAGCCAAGCGGCCCCGTGGAAGTGGAAGACGAGATCGACCGTGTCGCCCATGCGCGCGGCATCGGGATACCAGAGTTCGATCCGCTCGCCCCCTGGACCGGTGATGGTGCGCGTCACCCCGCGGAGGTCCCGGGCCACGAGCCGCTCGTGCGGGCGGGTGTGTTCGACCATCGGTGAGGGGTTCTGTGCGGCCGCGGGTGGTGTGGCCGCGGCGGGAGGCACCTGCGCCCGCAGGGGTGCGAGGCAGCCGGAGGCGACCGTCATCACGAGCGCCCAGCGCATCAGGGGCCGGTGCTGCCGCACAACTCGACCAGCGCGCCATCCTTCATCCGCGCGCCAAGGGTGTGCTCCATGTCCCAGGCCACCTCGAGCCGGACCTCCACCGGGAACTCCCGGCGCGAGACGTCCACGTCCACGACGGCTGAGCGGATGTGCGCCCACGTCCCGGCGGCATTGGCGATCGCGGGGACGGGAACACCGCCCTCGTCGCCCTCGTCATCCGCGGCGTCGCGATACGGTTCGTAGTGCTCGAAGAGCGCGGCCGCGATCGCTTCCTTGAGCGCCGTGTACTCGTCGGCGACGCGCGCCGCGGCTGCGAGCGCGGCCGGATCCGGCGCCTTGCGATCGCCGGCGACGCGCAGCTCCACCGATCCGTGCGGTGCGAGCTGGAGCGAGCCGAGCCACCGGCTGCCTTTCCGGGTGAAGGTGCCGAGCCGGGGATCGGTGAAGGGATCGGAGCTCAGGAATCCCATGGTGCGACCTCATCGAAGGGGGGCGCCGCCCGCCGCACGCTAGCGGTCCAGGGCGTCGTGCAGGAACTGCAGCACCACCACTTCCTCGCGCCGCAGCGCGGCCGAGGGCCGTTCGCGACGCCGTGTGCGTCGCGGTTCGGGCGTGGTGACGCCACGGTGGTACGCGTCGATGATGGCGGGGTGCACGTAGTACTTGCGGGCCACCGCACGGGTGTTGCCGAGCCGCTTGGCCACGAGGTCGAGCGCCCTGTTCACGTTGCGCCGCGCCTCGGCCTCGTTCGCCGCGGGCCCCAGGTCGCGCAGCGCCCTCGCCGCGAGCATCGTGCCGCTCCAGGTGCGGAAATCCTTCGCCGTCACGTCGCTCGCCGTGAGTTCGCGGAGATACTCGTTCACGTCGCCCGAGTCGATGCTCACGCGCTGGCCGTCGTCGTCGCGGTAATGGAAGAGCTCCTGCCCGGGCTGATCCTGGAGGGAGCGCACGATCCGGGCGAGCCGCTGGTCGGTGACCGCGATCTCATGCTGCACGCCGCTCTTGCCGCGGAAGGTGAAGGTGAGTGTGTGTCCCTCCACCACCACGTGTCGCCGCCGCATGGTGGTGAGCCCCACCGACTTGTTCGACTTGAGGTACTCCTCGTTCCCGATCCGGATGAGGGTCTTGTCGAGCAGACGGACGAGCGTGGCAAGGAGCTTCCGGCGCGTCAGGCCGGGGCCCTGGAGGTCCTCCTCGATGCGTTCGCGGAGCCGTGGCAGTGCCGCGCTGAAGGCGAGCATGCGGCCGAACTTCGACTCGTCGCGCTCGGCGCGGAACTTCGGGTGGTAGCGGTATTGCTTGCGTCCCTTGGCGTCGCGCGCGGTCGCCTGGATGTGTCCGTCGGGCTCGGGGCAGATCCAGACGTCGGTCCAGGCGGGCGGGATGGCGAGGGAGGCGAGCCGGCGGCGCTGGGCGGCGTCGCTGATGCGCGCGCCGGTGGGCGCGTAGAACGCGAATCCCTTGCCCGCCCGGCGCCGGGTGATGCCCGGGATGCCGTCGGTCACATACGTGAGCCCGGCGGCCCTTGCGGCCGCGACGTGTTCATCCTTGAGCTCGGAAGCCAGGGCGATTCCCTCGATGCATCGGGGACCGTCCGCGGGACGCCGCGTCCCCGGTACGGTGTGATTCCTGCCGCGAAGCGGCGTTGCTTATCTTGTGAGCGTGACCCGGACCATCATCCGCCGCATCCGGTTGACGATCGTGACCGTGGCTTGCGTCACGGCGGCGGCCTGCAATCCCGCTCCCGCAGCCCCCTCGGGAGCTGCGCCGCGGATCCCCGCCGGGGGAGTGCTCTCCATCACGCCGACCACCGCCAACATCCCTGCCGCCAACGGGCAGGAAGTGCTCGACGCGATCCAGGCGACGTACGACGCGGGTGCGCGCGGCTTCTACGCGGCCTTCCGCTGGAACGAGCTCGAGCCGAGCGCCGGGCAGTACCAGCTGGCCGGGCTCCAAGCGGTGATGCAGGCCGTGTCGGGGACGGGCTTCACGCGGATCTTCGTCAGCATCCACGTGATCAACACGAACCGCAAGGAGGTTCCGACCGACTTGATGGCGGTGGCGTGGGATGCCCCCCAGATGCAGCTGCGATTCCGCGCGCTGCTCGACCAGGTCGCGCCGCTCCTCGTCGCGAACGTCGCGTATTTCGCGATCGGCAACGAGGTGGATGCGTACCTCGGTCCGGCGAGCGAATGGGGCGCGTATGGCACGTTCTTCTCCCAGGCCCGGACGTATCTGCGCGGGCTCAAGCCGGGACTGCCGGTGGGCGTGGCGACGATCTTCGACGGCGCGCGAGGCCCGTGGCGCACCCAGGTGCAGTCGCTCAATGCCCTCGCCGACGTCGCGGTCTACACCTACTATGGCAACAGCAACGGGTTCCTCGCGCTCCAGCCCTCCGCCGGTGCGCAGGCGCTCACGGAGATGGTCACGCTTGCGGCGGGCAAGCCGGTGCTCGTGCAGGAGTTCGGGCAGTCGAGCAGCTCCGTGAACGGGGGGAGCGAGGACCTCCAGGCGCGCTTCTTCGCCACGTCGCTCGCGGCGTGGAGCACGCTCGGGTCCGGCGCGATCCCGTTCTTCAGCGTGTTCGCACTGCACGACTTCCCGCCGGCACTCTGCGACGACCTGCTCACCTACTATGGCACCGGGCCCAACACCGCGTTCCGCGAATACCTTTGCTACCTGGGACTCCGGCGGCAGGATCGCACTGCGAAGCCGGCGTGGGATTCCGTGCGCGCATTCGGGAGGCGGTAGATGCGATGGCGTGACAGTGGGCGGTCGTCCAACCTCGAGGACCGGCGCGGTGGCGGTGGCCGTGCCGCGGGCGGCCTCGGGATCGTGGGGCTCCTGGTGGTGCTCGGCGTCTCCCTCTTCACCGGCGCGAACCCGCTCGAGCTGATCGGCGTGATGGACCAGGCGCAGGGCGGGGGATCGACCAGCGCGGCGCCGGCCCCGATCGAGGATGCGGCCGAGGAGCCGATGGTGCGGTTCATGTCGGCGACCCTGGATGACGCCCAGGGAACGTGGCGGAGCCTCCTCGCGCGGCAGGGCGCCGCCTACACCGACGCCAAGCTCGTGCTCTTCCGCGGCGGCGTGTCGTCCGGATGCGGGAACGCCTCGTCCGCGATGGGCCCGTTCTACTGCCCGGCCGACCAGAAGGTCTACCTCGACCTCGGGTTCTTCGACGAGCTCCAGCGGAAGTACGGCGCGCCGGGCGACTTCGCGCAGGCCTACGTGCTCGCGCACGAGATCGGGCACCATGTGCAGCACGAGCTCGGCACCGACGAGGCGGTGCGGCGCGCGCAGGAGTCACGTCCCGACTCGCGCAACGCGTTGAGTGTGGCCCTCGAACTCCAGGCCGACTGCTACGCCGGCGTGTGGGCGCATGGCGCCGCCCAGCGCGGCGATCTCGAGTCCGGCGACCTCGAGGAGGGGCTCGCGGCGGCGGCTGCGGTGGGGGACGACCGCCTGCAGCAGCAGTCCGGCGGCGGCGTGCATCCCGAGAGCTTCACGCACGGGAGCAGCGCGCAGCGGATGCAGTGGTTCCGGGCGGGGTTCGACCGCGGGGAGCCTGCGGCGTGTGAGACGCTGTCGCGGTAGGCTCAGCCGGTGAGCACGCGCTCGATCCGCCGGTCGGGGACGAACCACATGATCGCCACGCCGAGGTAGATGGCCATCGAGATCCACGGGCTGACGAACGCCAGTGGGATCGCCGCGAGGTTCGCGACGAGCGAGATCCGGCCCTTGGCATCGTTGCCGATCGCCTTGGCGATGGTGGACTCGGCGCCGTGATGCGAGATCAGCACGCGGACGAGGATGTAGTACGCCACTCCCGCCATCAACATCACGCCCCCATAGAGCGCCACCGGGATCGCGTGGAAGTGGTTCTCGCCCATCCATCCGGTCACGAAGGGCACGAGGGAGAGCCAGAAGAGCAGGTGGAGGTTGGCCCAGAGCGTCGCGCCGGAGACGTGCTTGACCGCATGGACCAGGTGGTGGTGGTTGTTCCAGTAGATGCCGAGGAAGGTGAAGCTCAACACGTAGCTCAGGAACACCGGCAACAGGGGGGCGAGGGAGTCGAGGCCGTCGCCGTGCGGCACCTTCATCTCCAGCACCATGATGGTGATGATGATCGCGATCACGCCGTCGCTGAAGGCCTCCATGCGGTTCTTCCCCACTGGCCGGCCCTCAGCGGTGCTGGTCGACGAGGATGGCGTTCCCGTCGGGATCCACGCAGGCGAAGCTCGCGGGGCCGCTGGTCGTCTCGTCGGCCTCGGTCGTGAGCTTCACGCCCTTCGCCTTGAGCGCCTTCTGCAGCTCCCGCACGTCGGTGAACTTGGCGGTGGGTTTCGCGTCCTGGTCCCAACCCGGATTGAACGTGAGGATGTTCCCTTCGAACATCCCCTGGAAGAGGCCGATGATGTGATCGCCGTTCTTCAGGATCTCCCAGGCCTTGCCGTCGCCGCCGAAGTGCGTGAAGCCGAACTTCTCGTAGAAGGTCCGTGAGACGGCGATGTCCTTCACGGAGAGGCTGATCGAGAATGCGCCGAGGTCCACGGGATCTCCTTTCAGGGGGAGGAGGGGTGTATTCTGGCGCGCCGTGCGCCCGGGCGCGACCTCAGCGCCGGCTGATGCGCCCGTCGAAGAGTTGGCGCACGTCGGGGTCGAACGTGACGGCGGCCGGCTCCCCTTCGGCTGCGAGCGTGAGCGTGGCGACCCCGTCACGGAAGACGAGCGGACGCACGACACGCGCGGCCCCCCGCACGTCGATCGCCACGTCGAGGCCGACGGCGAACGGCGCGCCCGGCTGCACCTGCCGCGCGCTGATCGTCACCTCCCGCCGACGCGCGTCCCACCGCCACGTGGCCTCGACGCGCGGGATCCCCCCGCGGTAGAGCCACTGGTCGAAGAACCCGCCGAGCGTGTCGCCGGAAGCGGTCTCCATCGCGCGCCGGAAGTCGGCGGTGGAGGCGCTGCCGTCGCGATGGCGCGCGTAATAGTCGCGGATCCCCGCCCAGAAGCGGTCGTCGCCGAGACGCTGTCGCAGCATGTGCAGCACCCAGCTCCCCTTCTGGTAGGTCATCGCCGAGGTGACCTTCGACATGTCGGCGAGGTTGTCGTGCACCACGCGGTAGGTGGGGTCCTTGGCGTCGAAATCCACCACCGTCTGCCGCGAGGACCTGAGGCCGGCGACGAACTCGTCGCGTCCGTACGCGTGCTCGATGAAGAGGAGCGTGAAGTAGGTCGCGAACCCCTCGCTCAGCCAGACGTCGTCCCAGTCACGCTCGGTGACGGCGTCGCCGAACCACTGGTGCGCGATCTCGTGGATGACGACGTTGCGCCAGCGGACGCTGCGCGTGCCCGTGACGCTCCCGGCGCTGTAGAAGATCGCGGATGCCGCCTCCATCCCGCCCGCCACCGAGTTGCTCTGCACGTTGGCGAGCTTCTCGTACGAGAAGGGGCCGATCCACTCGCTGTAGAAGGCCAGCACGTCCTTCGTCGGCACGGCGAAGTCGTGGAAGCCCGCGTCGCGGTCCTTGGCGAACACCCACGTCTCGATCGGGATCCCACGGTACTCCCCCACGCGCTCGACGGCGAAGCGCGCCACGCCGAGCACGTAGAGCCAGGGCGCGATCGGCACCGACTCGCGCCAGACCGTGCGCCGCGTGTCATCCGGGAGGTCGGTCTCCTCCACGCGGAGCCCGTTGGAGATCACCTGGTAGTGCGCGGGCGCGACCACGTCCATCTCCATGGTCGCCTTGTCGGAGATGTGGTCGATCACGGGGAGCCACTGCCGCGCCTTGTCGGGCCAGTCGTCGGAGAAGAAGGCGCGGTCGCCGTGCGGATCGGGCTTGATCTGGAGGCCGTCGGCCGGGATGCCGGCGTAGCGCACGGTGAACGCCACCACCTGCCCATTGGTGGAAGGCGCCTCGAGCGTGATGGCGAGGCGGTCGGCGTGGTGCGTGAAGGCGAGCGGCCGGCCGGCGCTGGTCACGGCGCGCACGCGCATGCCGCGCCCCGCGCGCGCGACCGAGGCGTCGGCGAGGTCCAACTGCACCGAGGTGAGTCCATCGGCGAGCAGGCGCATGCGCACGGTGGCCTCGCCCTCGATGCGGTCGGTGCTGTCCGCGAGGGTGAGCGCGAAGCGGTAGTGCTCGACGTCGAGCGGCTGGCGGGGATAGGTGTCCGTCGGCGCGCCGGCGCGTGCCGGCAGGAGGATCGCGAGCAGCATCAGCAGCGGATACGGCGACAGCGGGTTCGGCACGGACTCGGGTATCGGAGGGGGAAGGGCCGCGCCCGTCGGGCGACGGGCGCCGGCGCAACACGCGTCGATGTTACGGCCGGTCGCGCACCGTGGTAAGGTCAAGGGGTCCGCGCGGAGCGCGCGCGGCCCGTCTGCGGTCCGTCCACAGGCCGCCCTGGCCAGGATCCTCCCGGTGACGCTCTTCGACTGGTACGCCCGCCACGAATCCGTGCTCCGGCCTGCGCTCCGCATCGGGCCCATCTTCGGCGGCGTGGCCCTCCTCGCCTGGCGCGTGCACGAGACCCGCGTGCCGGTGACGCCGCGGTCGATCGTCATCCCGCCGCTGGCGATGAGCACGGGCTTCGGCATGTTCGTCGCGCCCATGATGCGTGTGCCGTGGTGGTGGGCGGTCACCTCGCTCGTCTTCGGCGTGGTGGTGCTCTCGTGGCCGCTCCTGCGCTCGTCGCGCCTCGAGAGCAC
>JAOUHR010000431.1 GCA_029884515.1 Gemmatimonadota bacterium | reverse complement strand
GGCCGGGGTCTTCTGGATCCGGTGTGCTCACGCCACCGCTCACGCGTCCCTCATGAGGAGTGTCACAGGCCAGTCAGGGTTCGCCCGCGCGAGAGCGCCGGCGCTTGCGCCAGAGGCGCCAGATGAGGAGCGCGAGCACGGCGGCCGCCGCGATCGCGCCCAGGCCCACGTCGCGGGCGACGCCCTCGAGGGTCACCCGCACGCTCTCCCAGTCGCGTCCCACGTGGAAGGCGATCCAGGAGATGCCGCCGTACCAGATCAGGGACGCGAGCGAGAAGATCGCGGTCACCTCCCAGAGCGGGAGGCCGATCGCCCCTGCCGCCGCCGGGACCACGGCCCGTACGCCGGGGAGGAAGCGGCTCACGAAGAGCGCGATCCAGCCGTACTGGCGGTAGGCGTTCTCCACCCGCTGTTCGGCCGCTTCCACGCGCTCCTCGGTGTTGGTGAAGCCCAGCCGGCCGATCCGTCTCGCGAGCCACTCCGCACCGAACCGGCGCCCGGCCCACCACATGATGATCGATCCTGCGACACTGCCCGAAGTCACCATCAGGATCGTGAGCAGGAGCGCGCCGCCGGCCCGGGCGGCCATGAACGCCAGCAGCGCAGCGGCGAGGTCGCCCGGGAGGATCGGAACGAGGCCCTCGACGAACGCGGCCCCGAAGATCAGTGCGTAGAGGGCGGCCACCGGGACGTTCCCCAGCCAACCCGTCAGGGCGTCCATGCTACGTCCGGCGGCTGGGTGTCAGGGTCGCGACGGCGATGCAGGCGAGGCCCTCGCCGCGCCCGATCCAGCCCATCCCCTCGTTCGTCTTCCCCTTCACCATCACCTCGCTGGCGTCGATGCCGAGTGCCGCGGCGAGGCGTTCGCGGATGGCGGGACGGTGGGGCCCGAGGCGCGGCGTCTCGGCAATGACGGTCACGTCCACCTGAGCGGGCGCCCACCCGGAGGCGCGCACCCGCGCCACCGCGAGGGCGAGCATCTCGATGCTGTCGCGTCCCGCGTTGGCCGCCGCGGAGTCGGGGAACATCTCGCCGATGTCGCCGAGGCCCGCGCCGCCGAGGAGGGCGTCCGTGATCGCATGGCAGACGGCATCGGCGTCGCTGTGCCCGGTGCACCGCACTGGCGCCGGGATCATCACGCCGCCCAGCAGCACGCCGTGGCCCTCGGCGAACCGATGCGAATCGTATCCGATCCCGACCCGCATGGAGGGTGTCACAGGCGGCTCAGGCCGCGGCCGTGGAGGGCGCGGGCTCGATCAGCTGGTAGTCCTGCCGCCGGCGCCGCGGCGTGAACCCCGCCTCGCGGATCAGCTGCTCCATCTCGTCGATGCTCGTGCGGTGGGTCGTGTTCGCCGCCGAGACGACGTTCTCCTCGAGCATGAGCGACCCGAAGTCGTTGCAGCCGTAGTGGAGCGCCGTCTGGCCGACCTTCATGCCCATCGTCACCCAGCTCGCCTGGATGTTCGGGATGTTCTCAAGCACGGTGCGCGCGAACGCCGTGGTGCGCAAATACTCCACCGCATCGGTCTTCGGCATGTGGCTCATCGTCGGCGTGTTCTCCGGCTGGAGCGGCCAGCAGATGAAGGCCGTGAAGCCGCGCGTGCGGGCCTGCACCTCCTTCAGCCGCAGCAGGTGCTCGAGGCGCTCCGCCTTGGTCTCGCCGATGCCGTACATCATCGTGCACGAGGTCCTGAGCCCTTCCTGGTGCGCGATCTCCATCACCTCGAGCCAGCGGTCGGCACCGGCCTTCTTCTTCGCGACCTGGTCGCGCACGCGCTGCACGAGGATCTCCCCGCCGCCGCCCGGGATCGAGTCGAGTCCGGCCTTCACGAGCTCCTGGATCACCGTGCGCGCGTCCATGCGGTAGAGCGTGCTCCAGAAGTCCACCTCGCTCGGCGAGAAGCCGTGGATGTGGATCGGGTGGTTCCGCTTGATGTACTTGAGGAGCTCCAGGTACCACTCGAACGGGATGTACGGGTTGTGGCCGCCCTGGATGAGGATCTGCACGCCGCCCAAGGCCTTCGCCTCGTCGATCTTCGCACCGATCTGCTCGTAGCTGAGCGTCCAGCCCTCGCCGTCCTTCGGGCGCCGGTAGAAGGCGCAGAACCCGCAGTCGGCGACGCAGACGTTCGTGTAGTTGATGTTCCGGTCGACGATGTAGGTGACGACCGGCTCCGGGTGGAGCCGCTTGCGGACGGCGTCGGCGGCAGCACCCAGCTCGAGGAGCGGCGCGCGGGTGTAGAAGTCGAGGAGGTCCTGCTCGAGCGTCATGGGCGGGCGTGGGCGGACGGGAGGAAGGCGAGCTTGCCGCGCGGCACACGGCCGGCGAGTTCGAGGCGACGGAAGAACTCGGTGAGCCCCTCCAGGTCGCCGAGCCCGAGCCGCCAGTCGAGGCCGTCGAAGTAGTGGCGGCACTGGTCCACCGGCACCCCGGTCGCGCGTGCGGCCTGACCAGCGAGTTCCGGGAGATGAAGGAGTCCCCAGTCGCGCGATTGGATGAGCGAGGCGTGCACGGCGAGGGCCTGCGCGACCGGCGTGGTGCGCTGTGCGACCCACACCGCGAAGA
>JAOUHR010000059.1 GCA_029884515.1 Gemmatimonadota bacterium | reverse complement strand
TGGTCTTCGCGGTCGACGTCGCATAGTCGATGTCCGCGCGGAGCGTATGGAGGGGCACCCGCCCCTCGTGATAACCCTCGACGCGCGCGATCTCGGCACCGCCCAGGCGACCCGAGCACTTCACCTTGATCCCCTCCGCGCCCATCCGCATCGCGCTCTGCACCGCGCGCTTCATCGCGCGACGGAACGAGATGCGCTGCGCCAGCTGCGCGGCGATGTTGTCCGCCACCAGCTGCGCCTCGATCTCCGGGCGCTTGATCTCCTCGACGTTCACGCCGACGTCCTTGCCCGTCAGCTGCTGGAGCTCGTTCTTGAGCTCCTCGACCGCCGCGCCCTTCTTGCCGATCACGACGCCCGGACGGCCGGTGTGGATGGTCACGACGACCTTCCCCGGCTTCCGCTCGATCGTGATGTCGGCGATCGCGGCGCCGCCCAGGCGGGCCTTGAGGTACTTGCGGAGGAGCGCGTCCTCCTTGATCAGGGCCGGGAAGTCCTTCTTCGCGAACCACTTCGAGCGCCACTGCTTCGAGATGCCGAGGCGGAACCCGATCGGATGAGTCTTCTGTCCCATTATCGTCCTTCCTTCTCGGCCACGACGATCTCGACGTGGCTGGTTCGCTTGATCATGGGGGTCGCTCTTCCCATGGCGGCGGGGGTCCACCGCTTCAGCTTCGGCCCCTCGTTGACGATCGCGTGCTTCACGTAGAGCGCGTCCACGTCGAGCGACGTGTTCGCCGTGCGCGCCGCCTGCTCGGCGTTCGCGACCGCCGAGGTGAGCACCTTCGAGATCTGCACCGCCGCGTGCTTCTTCGAGAACTTGAGCATCGCCAGGGCGTCATTCACGCCCAGCCCGCGGATCTGGTCGATCACCAGCCGCATCTTGTAGGGCGACTGCCGCGTGGTGCGCTGGATGGCCCGTGCCTCGGTCATGGTCACTTGCCTCCCTTCGCCGCCGGCGCCGCCGCAGGTGCGGCCGCCGCCGGCGCCGCCTTCTTGTCGATCTTGTTGTTGCCGCTGTGGCCGCGGAACAGCCGCGTCGGGGCGAACTCGCCGAGCTTGTGCCCGACCATGTTCTCCGTCAGGTACACCGGGATGAACTTGTTCCCGTTGTGCACCGCGAGCGTGTGCCCCACGAACTCGGGGATCACCGTGCTCGCGCGCGACCAGGTCTTCACGACCTTCTTCTCGTTCTTCGCGTTCATCGCCTGCACCCGCTTGAGCAGGGCTTCCTGGATGAACGGACCCTTCTTGATGCTGCGTGCCATTGGTCGATTCTCCGGTTAGCTCTGCGTGGCCTTGCCGCGCTTCCGGCCACGGACGATCAAGCGCTGCGACGACTTCTTCTTGTTGCGCGTCTTCACGCCTTCCTTCTTGCCCCAGGGGCTCACCACGTTCCGGCCGCCGCGCGTGCGGCCACCGTGCGGGTGGTCCACCGGGTTCATCACCTCGCCGCGGACCTTCGGACGGTGCCCCATCCAGCGGGTCTTGCCGGCCTTGCCCCACGAGATCAGCTCGTGCTCGGCGTTGCCGACCTCGCCGATGGTCCCCAGGCAATCGCCGTGGATCATCCGCATCTCGGTCGACGCCATCCGCACGGTGACGTACTCCCCTTCCTTCGCGACCACCTGGAGGCTCGTCCCGGCGGAACGGGCCATCTGCCCGCCCTTCCCCGGCTTCATCTCCACGTTGTGCACCGCGGTGCCGAGCGGCACCTCGCGGAGCGGCATCGCGTTCCCGGTGCGCACGTCCGACCCCTTGCCGCTCACGATGGTGTCACCCACCGCGAGGCCCTTGGGATGCAGGATGTAGCGCTTCTCGCCGTCCGCATACGCGACGAGCGCGATGCGGGCCGAGCGGTTCGGATCGTACTCGATCTGCTCGACCACGGCCGGCTGGCCGTGCTTGTTGCGCTTGAAGTCGATGATGCGGTACTTCCGCTTGTGGCCGCCGCCGAGGCGCCGCATCGAGATGTGGCCGTGGTTGTCGCGCCCGCCGCTCTTCTTGAGCGGTGCGGTGAGCGACTTCTCCGGCGTGGAGCGCGTGATGACGTCGTTGTCGGACACGGAACGGAACCGGGTCGCGGCGGTCATCGGCTTGAAGTTGCGGATTCCCATGGGTCAGCCCTCGAAGATCTCGATCGAGTCGCCGGCCTTCAGCTTCACGATCGCTTTCTTCCAGCGGGGACGCAGGCCGGAGGTCGCGCCGACCTTGCGCGTCTTCCCCCGCTGCTGCGAGGTCCAGACGCCCGTGACCTTCACGCCGAACAGCGATTCGATCGCCGCGCGGATGGTGGTCTTGGTGGCGCCCGGGTGGACTTCGAACGTGTACTCGCCGCGCTCCTGGTACGCGGCCGAGGTCTTCTCGGTCACGAGCGGGCGGACGATGGTGCGGAGCATCGTGGGCATCGGTTACTTCCCCTTCTTCTTGGGCGCGGCCTTCTTCGCCGCGGGCTTCTTGGCAGCGGCCTTCGTGGCCGGCGCCTTCTTCGCGGCCGCCTTCGGCGCCGCCTTCTTGCCCGCGGCCTTGCCCGCGGCCTTGCCCGCGGCCTTGCCCGCGGCCTTGGCCGCGGCCTTCTTCGCGACCTTCTTCGCGGTCGCCTTCTTCGCTTCCTTCGCCTCGCTCTTGGCGGCCGCCTTCTCCGCCTTGGCCGGCGACTTCTTCGCCGAGGCCTTCCTGATCCTCACCTTCTCCACGGCCTTCTCGGCCACCGGGGCCAGCTCGTGCCCGATCGCCGGCGCCTCCACGAGCACCACGTCCGACCAGAGGAGGTCGTAGGTGGAGGCGTCGCTGTAGGGCTGCACGACCACGTTCGGGATGTTGCGGGCGCTAAGGTACACCGCCGGCTTCGCGCCATCGGTGAGGATGAGCACCTTCTGGTGCCCGACCTCGAGCCGCGCGAGGAGCTGCGCCATCTGCGCCGTCTTCGGCTTCTCGTAGGTGAAGCGGTCGATCACCACCAGCGCCTGCTCACGGGCCCGGGCGTTGAACGCGCTCTTGCGGGCCAGCGCCTTGATCTGGCGCGGCACCTTCTGCTCGTAGCTCCGCGGCTGCGGGCCGAACACCGTGCCGCCGCCGACCCAGTTGGGGGCGCGGATCGAGCCCTGGCGGGCCCGGCCGGTCCCCTTCTGCTTCCATGGCTTCTGGTTGCCGCCCACCACCTTGCCCCGCGTCTTGGTGGACGCGTTGCCTTGGCGCTGGTTGGCGAGATACGCCTTCACCGCCTGGTGCATCACCGGCATGTTCACGGTGCCGTCGAACACGGCCTGCGGCAGTGCCACGCGGTCGCGTGGGGTGCCGTGCGCCGTGTAGGCCGCCGCGTCGTAGCTCATCGTCTCAGTGGTCGCTGACATCGGTTATCCCTGCTTGCGGACGAGCACGATCCCGTTGGTCGGGCCGGCCACGCTGCCGCGGATGTAGATCAGGTTGCGTTCCGCGTCGATCTTCTCGACCCGGAGGCTGGTCGCCGTGTGGCGCGCCGCGCCGTAATGGCCCGGCATCTTCTTCCCCTTGATCACGCGCGACGGGTCCGTGCCGGGCCCGATCGAGCCGGGACGCCGGTGCTTGGTGTTGCCGTGCGTGTTGGGCCCGCCGCCGATCCCGTAGCGCTTCACCACGCCCTGGAAGCCGCGCCCCTTCGACGTGCCGGTGACCTTCACGTACTCGCCCGGCGCGAAGATCCCGACCGTGATCACGTCCCCGACGCTGTACGTCGGCACCTCGGCATCCCTGCCCGGGGCGTCATCGAGCCGGAACGAGCGCAGCACCGCCGGCGGAGCCGGGAGCCCCGCCTTCGCCGCATGCCCGATCTCCGCCTTGTTCGCGCGACGGCCCTTCGGCGTGCGCTCCCCCTTCTTGGACTCGCGCGCCAGCCGCTGCGCGCCGAAGCCCAGCTCCACCGAGGCGAACCCCGCCTGCTCCGCGTTGACGACCTTCGTCACGGGATTCGGCGTGGCCTCCACCACGGTGCAGGGGATCTGCATCCCCTCCTCATTGAAGATCTGGGTCATGCCCAGCTTCTTCCCGATGATACCGATCATGGCACTCTCACTTGGTTAGTCGCGGCCCGGGTCCGCCTTGTGCGGGGCCCGTTGCGGCCGGAGGACTCTTCGAACAACAGGTGGGAGGTGTGAGGTGGGAGGTGGGAGGCTGGCGCGACGGCAGTACCCGTCGCGCCCCTCACTCCTCACCCCTCACGCCTCGTCCTGCTACTCGACCTTGATCTCCACATCCACCCCCGCCGGCAGGTCGAGCTTGGTCAGCGCGTCCACCGTCACGGCCTTGGAGTCGAGGATGTCGATCACCCGCTTGTGCGTCTTCAGCTCGAACTGCTCGCGCGACTTCTTGTCCACGTGCGGCGAACGGAGCACCGTCCACCGCTGCGTCTTCGTGGGGAGCGGGATCGGCCCGGAGACCTGGGCCCCCGTCTTCTCCGCCGTGCGCACGATGTCCGCCGAGGCCTGGTCGATCACCGCGTGGTCGAAGGCCTTGAGTCGGATGCGAATACGTCCAGCCATTGCGTCTCCACTGGGGCGGACCACCTCACGGTGGTCCGCCCCGTTCGTTGTTAGGCGAGGATCTTGGTCACGACACCCGCGCCGACCGTGCGGCCACCCTCACGGATGGCGAAGCGCAGCTGCGCTTCCATCGCGATCGGGATGATCAGCTCGATCGTCATCGCGATGTTGTCACCCGGCATCACCATCTCGGTGCCGGCCGGCAACTCGATCGCGCCCGTCACGTCCGTCGTGCGGAAGTAGAACTGCGGGCGGTAGCCCTTGAAGAACGGGGTGTGGCGGCCGCCCTCCTCCTTCGTGAGGACGTACACCTCGGCCTCGAACTTCGTGTGCGGCTTGATCGAGCCGGGCTTGGCGAGCACCATGCCGCGCTCGATCTCGTTCTTGTCCACGCCGCGCAGGAGCAGGCCGACGTTGTCGCCGGCGAAGCCCTCGTCGAGGAGCTTGCGGAACATCTCGACGCCCGTGACGATCGTCTTCTTGCTCGAGTTGTAGCCCACGAACTCGAGTTCCTCGCCCACCTTGCACTTGCCGCGCTCGATGCGGCCCGTGGCCACCGTGCCGCGGCCCGTGATCGAGAAGACGTCCTCGACCGGGAGCAGGAACGGCTTGTCCACTTCGCGCACGGGCTCCGGGATGTAGGTGTCGAGCGCGTCGTAGAGCTCCTGGATCGTCTTGACCCACTTCTCCTCGCCCTCGATCGCCTTGATCGCGGCGCCACGGATGACCGGGGCGTTGTCGCCGTCGTAGTTGTACTTCGAGAGCAACTCACGGACCTCGAGCTCCACCAGGTCGAGGAGCTCCTCGTCGTCCACCAGGTCGCACTTGTTCAGGAACACGACGATCTTCGGCACGTTCACCTGGCGGGCCAGGAGGATGTGCTCGCGCGTCTGCGGCATCGGGCCGTCGACGGCGGACACGACCAGGATCGCGCCGTCCATCTGCGCGGCGCCCGTGATCATGTTCTTCACGTAGTCGGCGTGACCGGGGCAGTCGACGTGCGCATAGTGCCGATTCGCGGTCTCGTACTCGACGTGCGAGGTGGCGATCGTCAGGATCTTGGTGGCATCACGACGCCCCTGCGACGCGGACGCCTTGGCGACCTCGTCATAGGCGATGTACTTGGTGCCGTACCCCTTGTCCGCCGAGAGCTTCGTCAGGGCGGCCGTGAGGGTCGTCTTGCCGTGGTCGACGTGGCCGATGGTGCCCACGTTCACGTGCGGCTTCGTCCGCTCGAACTTTGCCTTGGCCATATGGAATACCTGAGGTGGTTGAAGAATGTCCTGCCGGTCGCACTGCGTCGGATGGGAACCCTCCCATCCACCACTTGCCGTCTACCGTCTACTTCACCTTCGCGATGATCTCCTCCGCCTTCGCCTTCGGAACCTCGTCGTAGTGCGAGAATTCCATCGAGTACACCGCCCGCCCCTGCGTCATCGACCGGAGCTTGGTGGAGTACCCGAACATCTCCGAGAGCGGCACCACGGCGCCGATCACCTGGGCCTCGCCGCGCTGGTTCATGCCGCCGATCTTCCCGCGCCGCGACGAGAGGTCGCCGAGCACGTCGCCCATGAACTGGTCGGGGCTCACCACCTCGACCTTCATCATCGGCTCCAGGATCACCGGGTGCGCCGCGCGCGCCGCTTCCTTGATCGCCATCGAGCCCGCGATCTTGAACGCCATCTCCGATGAGTCGACGTCGTGGTAGGAGCCGTAGACCAGCTCGACCTTCACGTCCACCATCGGGTAGCCGGCGAGCACGCCGTTCTCCAGCGCCTCCTTGATCCCCGCCTCCACCGGCGAGATGTACTCCCGCGGGATCACGCCGCCGACGATCTTGTCCTCGAACACGTAGCCCTGGCCCGGCTCGGCCGGCATCGCGTTGATGACGACGTGGCCGTACTGGCCCTTGCCGCCCGACTGGCGGATGAACTTCCCCTCGACCTTGTCGACGCGCTTCTTGATCGTCTCGCGGTAGGCCACCTGCGGACGGCCCACGTTCGCCTCGACCTTGAACTCGCGCATCATGCGGTCGACGATGATCTCGAGGTGGAGCTCGCCCATCCCGGAGATGATCGTCTGGCCCGTCTCGACGTCCGTGTGCACGCGGAAGGTCGGGTCCTCCTCGGCCAGCTTGCTGAGCGCGATGCCCATCTTGTCCTGGTCGGCCTTCGTCTTCGGCTCCACCGCGACGTCGATGACGGGCATCGGGAACTTCATCGCCTCGAGGATGATCGGCCTGTCCTCATCGGCGAGCGTGTCGCCGGTGCGGGTGTCCTTGAGGCCGATGGCGGCGGCGATGTCGCCGGCGCGCACCTCCTCGATCTCCTCGCGCTTGTTCGCGTGCATCTGCAGCAGGCGGCCGATGCGCTCGCGCTTGTCCTTCGTCGAGTTGTACACGTGCGACCCGGCCTTGAGCACGCCGGAGTACACGCGGAAGAAGGTCAGGCGCCCGACGAACGGGTCCGTCGCGACCTTGAACGCGAGCGCCGAGAAGGGCGCCGTGTCGCTCACCTCGCGCACCTCGAACGTCTCGTCGTGGTGCGGGAGGTGCCCCTGCATCGGCGGCACGTCGGTCGGCGCCGGGAGGTAGTCGATCACCGCGTCGAGCAGTGCCTGGACACCCTTGTTCTTGAACGACGCGCCGCACAGGATCGGCACGAACTTGAGCTTGCAGGTCGCCTCGCGGATCGCGTGGCGGATCTCGTCGTGCGTGAGCTCCTCGCCCGCCAGGTACTTCTCCAGCAGGGTCTCGTCGTGCTCGACGACCATGTCGATCAGCGCGTGGCGTGCCGCCTCGACGGCGTCCTTGTACTCGTCCGGCACCTCGAGCACCTCGAACGACTTGCCGAGGGTCTCGTTGTCGAAGATGTACTGCTTGCGCTCGATGATGTCGATGTGGCCCGTGAAGAGCTCACCCGAACCGACCGGGAGCTGGATCGGGAGGGAGTTCCGCGAGAGGCGGTCCTTGATCATCTCGACGCAGCGGTCGAAGTTCGCGCCCACGCGGTCCATCTTGTTCGCGAAGATCATGCGCGGGACCTTGTAGCGGTCGGCCTGGCGCCAGACGGTCTCGGTCTGCGGCTCCACGCCCGCCACCGAGTCGAGCAGGGTCACGGCGCCGTCGAGCACGCGGAGCGAACGCTCCACCTCGACGGTGAAGTCCACGTGGCCCGGGGTGTCGATGATGTTGATGCGGTACTCGGGACCCGACCCCTTCTCGTCGCTCTGGCCGTGCCGCATCCAGAAGCAGGTCGTGGCCGCCGACGTGATGGTGATCCCGCGCTCCTGCTCCTGCTCCATCCAGTCCATCGTGGCCGCGCCGTCATGGACCTCGCCGATCTTGTGCGACTTCCCCGTGTAGTAGAGGACGCGCTCAGTCGTCGTGGTCTTCCCGGCATCGATGTGGGCCATGATGCCGATATTGCGATAGTACTGCAGTTCGGTGTGACGGGGCATCGGTCAGCGTGGCTGGAAAGCGATTGGGATCACGGAAACAAAAACGCGGCTGGACCGGGCGTCCCCCCCTGTCGTGCATCCGGGGGACCGGTATCCATCCGCTCTCGCCGGGTACAGCCGCCACTGGAGCGCGACTGGGGACCCTCGGCGCGTCGGGAACCAACACCTGCACCAACCCCGACGTCGAATTGTCCTGCGTGTTTTTCGGGAATCGTGGCGCCTCGGCTCAACGGCTCCGATGGCGGGATCGATCGGGCTGTCCACTCCCCCCGCGCGTCATTCCAGCCGACGTTGGCGGGCCCATCTGTCCGGGGCGCAGTTCCCCGGGGACGGCCACCAGCGCCGTCCTGCCACGCCGAGCGCCCTTGAAGGCGGTTCGGTGTAGCCTGTAGAACTTAGTCCCCTGATGCGCTATGTCAATGGGCGGTCACCACCTGCGGCGGGAGGCCACGAGACCAAGCCGTCAGGCCTCGTTACGCCGGTCGTACGGGACCTCCTCGCCAGCCTCGATCCACCGCCGCAGGATCCGCAGGGACTGCGCCCAGCAGCAGCTGCTCACGCGGGAATGCTCGTTCTCGTCCCGCCACCCGGTGTGCGCGAATCGCACCCAGGTGGTCCCCTCCCCACGGTCGGTGCGTGTCAGCGAGA
>JAOUHR010000430.1 GCA_029884515.1 Gemmatimonadota bacterium | reverse complement strand
CCTCCTCGCCGCCATGCGGAAGGAACTCGTGCAGCGGCGGGTCGAGCAGGCGGATGGTGACGGGGTAGCCGTCCATCGCCTCGAAGATCCCCTCGAAATCGGTGCGCTGCATGGGCAGCAGCTTGGCGAGCGCGCGCCGCCGCCCCGCCTCGTCGTGGGAGACGATCATCTCGCGCATGCCGTGGATGCGGTCGCCGTCGAAGAACATGTGCTCGGTGCGGCACAGCCCGATCCCCTCGGCGCCGAACGCCCGGGCGACGCGCGCGTCGTTGGGTGTGTCGGCGTTGGCCCGCACGGAGAGCCGGCGGCGCGCGTCGGCCCAGCCGAGCAGCTCGGCGAAGCCGCGGAAGACCGGCGCATCCTCAGGCGAGAGCGTGCCCGCGTTCACCTGCATCACCTCACTCGGCATCGTCGGGAGGTCGCCGGCGAACACCTCGCCGGTGCCGCCATCGAGGGTGATCCAGTCGCCCTCGAGCACCTCCGTCTCCCCGACGGTGAAGCGGCGGCTCTCGGCGTCCACGCGCATCGCCGCGCAGCCGACGATCGCGCACTTGCCCATCCCGCGCGCCACGACCGCGGCGTGGCTCGTCATCCCGCCGCGGGCCGTGAGCACGGCGCGCGCGGCGACGATCCCGTGGAAGTCCTCGGGCGTCGTCTCCTCCCTCACGAGGATCACGGCATCGCCGGCAGCTGCCCGGGACTCGGCCACGTCGGCGTCGAAGACCGCCACACCGCTCGCGGCGCCGGGGCTGGCGGGCAGCCCGGTGCAGAGCACGGTGGTCTTGGCTGCCGAGTCGATCACCGGATGCAGGAGCTGGTCCAGCTGCCGAGCCGGCACGCGCTGGAGCGCCTCGGGACGGGTGATCAGCCCCTCATTCACGAGGTCGCGCGCGATGCGCACGGCGGCCGCCGCGGTGCGCTTGCCGATGCGCGTCTGGAGGAGATAGAGCTTCCCGCGCTCCACGGTGAACTCGAGGTCCTGCATGTCGCGGAAGTGGCGCTCGAGCAGCGACTGCGTGCGGAGCAGGTCGCCGTACGCCTCCGGCAGCTGCTTGGCCATCGCCGCGATGGGCTGTGGCGTGCGGATCCCCGCGACGACGTCCTCGCCTTGCGCGTTGACCAGGAATTCGCCGTAGAAGAGTCGCTCCCCGGTGGATGGGTCGCGGGTGAACGCCACGCCGGTGCCCGAGTCGTCGCCGAGGTTGCCGAACACCATGGCCACGATGTTCACCGCCGTGCCCGGCGTCTCGGCGATGCCGTTCACACGCCGGTAGTCCTGCGCCTTCTTGAGCCGCCACGACATCCAGACGGCTTCGATCGCGCCCCAGAGCTGAGCGCGCGGGTCGTCGGGGAAGGGCTTGCCTGTGCGGGCCCTGATGAGCGCCTGGTACTCGACGACGAGCGCCTCGAGCGCATCGGCCGGGAGCTCCGCGTCGGACTTCGCGCCCGTCGTCAGGCGCTTGGCGCCGAGCAGGTGCTCGAACTCGTTCAGGTTCACGCCGAGCACGACGTTCCCGTACATCTGGAGCAGGCGCCGGTAGGAATCGTACGCGAAGCGCTCACTGCCGCTCTGCGCGGCGAGGCCGCGCACCGTCTCCGCGTTGAGCCCGAGGTTCAGGATGGTGTCCATCATGCCGGGCATGGACACGCGGGCGCCGGAGCGCACGGAGACGAGGAGCGGGTGCTTCGCATCGCCGAAGCGTCGCCCTGCGGCTTCCTCGAGCCGGATGAGCGAACGCTCCACCTCGTCAGCGAGGCCGTCGGGGATCGCGCCGGTCGCGAGGTAGTCGTCGCAGAGCGGGCAGGCGATCGTGAACCCCGGCGGCACCGGCACGCCGAGATTCGTCATCTCCGCGAGATTGGCACCCTTGCCGCCCAGGAGGTCGCGGTCGTGGCGCGTGGCCTCGGCGCGCCCATTGCCGAAGAAGAACACCGACTGCTTCACCTCGGGCCTCCCGTCTGGGGCACTGCGCCGCTAGCCGAGCCGGAGCTTTTCCGGCGTGCTGGGCGGCTTGGTGGGATACTGGCCGGAGAAACAGGCGTGGCAGAACCCGCCCGGACCGTCGGGAACGGACTGCAGCATCCCCTCGAGCGAGATGTAACCGAGCGAGTCCACTCCGATCTCCCGGGCGATGCCTTCCACCGCGAGGCGCGCCGCGATCAACTGCTCGCGATCCGGCGTGTCGATGCCGTAGTAGCACGGGCCGGTGATCGGCGGCGACGAGACCCGCATGTGCACCTCACGCGCGCCGGCCGCGCGAACGAGCGCGACGAGCCCACGCGTGGTGGTGCCGCGCACGATCGAGTCGTCCACCATCACGACCGACCTGCCCTGCAGGATCTCCCGGACCGGGTTGTACTTCACCTTCACCTTCGCGTCCCGCCCCGCCTGCGTGGGCTGGATGAAGGTGCGGCCCACGTAGTGATTGCGGATGAGCGCCAACTCGAGCGGCAGGCCGCTCTCCTCGGAAAAGCCGAGCGCGGCAGAGTTCGAGGAATCCGGGACCGAGAAGACGAAGTCGGCATTCGGCGCGGGATGCTCCTTGGCGAGTCGGCGGCCGAGCGCCCGAC
>JAOUHR010000429.1 GCA_029884515.1 Gemmatimonadota bacterium | reverse complement strand
GAACGCGACCACGCTGCACTACAACCGGAACGACCGCGTCGCACAGGACGGCGAGCTGATCGTGATGGACATGGCGAGCTACTTCGACGGCTACGCCGCGGACGTCACGCGCACGGTGCCGGTGAACGGCCGATTCAGCGCGCCGCAGCGGGCGCTGTACACCATCGTGCTCGACGCGCAGAAGGCCGCCGAGCGGCAGGTGCGCGTGGACGGTCCGTGGAAGGCCCTCTCCGACTCGGCCACCGCGGTGCTCTCGGCAGGGCTCGCCGCCGTGGGCCTCACGGAGGGCGTGGGCGCGACCTATGACTGCGGCACGCCGCAGCGCGCGCGTCAGTGCCCGCAGCTCTCGCTCTACTACATGCACGGGCTCGGCCACGGCATCGGGCTCGACGTGCACGACCCCGAGCAGGCCACCTCCACCGGCCGCATCGGGCTGGGGAGTGCGTTCACGATCGAGCCGGGACTCTACGTGCGGGCGAACCTGCTCGAGATCATCCCCGACACACCGCGCAACCGGCAGATGAAGGAACGGATCGCGGGTGCGGTGGCCACCTATGCGAACATCGGCGTGCGGATCGAGGACGACTTCCTCGTGACCGAGGCGGGCGTGCTGCGCCCCTCGGCCGGCGTGCCGCGCGAGCTGGATGAGGTGGAGCGCGAGCTCGCGCTGCCGCGGCCGCCGCACGACGCGAGCGTGGTGGACCGGTACCTCAGGTACAAGACGGGGCGGTAGCGCCCGACGAGCCGCCTCGCGGAGGCGCGGACGAACCTCGGCCTGGCGCGCGGCGCGCTCAGCGCTGCCCGATGGACCCGCGCAGGATGCCGGCGCGGATGCGCCGCGCGCGTTCGCTGGCCGCGGGATCGGGCGCGATGTGGCGGTCGATGAGCGTCGTCACCTCGACTGTCGCGGTGAGCGCGAGCTTCGCCTCGCCCCGCAACACCTCGAGTGACATCGCCGCGCCGGGCCGCCGACCCCAGAAGCCGCGCCAGTGCTCGCCGAACGATGGGTCGAGCGTGGGGCGTCCGCCGATCGCGGTGATCACGTCCCCTACGCGGAGGCCGGCACGGGCCCCCGCGCCGGAGGAGTCGACCTCGGCCACGCGCACGCCGCGTGGATCGGCGCGGAGGAGGGCCCCGAGCCGAGGCTCCGTGATGGAGTCGGTGATGATCCGCCAGCCGGCCCGCGGCAGCCACTGCTCCCACGGGTACGGGTCGCGGCCGTCCACGTATCGGCGCTCGAAGTCGGCGAGCGCCTTGCCGCCAGCCGCGCGCGTGGCGGCATTCCAGAACTCGTCGTAGGTGAAGCCGTGGCCCTGCTTCCAGCTCCGCTCCCATAGCTCCCGCATCACGTCGTCCAGCGAGCGCGCGTTGTCGGACGCATCCCGGATGTCGATGTCGAGGGCGAGCCCGGCGAGCGATCCCTTGTCGTAGTAGAGGTCGGCCGTGCCATCGGTCATCCGGAGCCAGGCCTGCAACGAGGCATCCTCGAGCGCGGTCGCGGGGCGCTGCGCGACGCCGTCGATCTTGCCGAGCACCGTCGCAAGGAACGCGGCCTCATCGGTGATCCCGCCCCGCACCTGCGCGAGGTCGGCGTAGTAGTCGGTGATCCCTTCGCTCATCCAGAGCCAGCTGGTGGGCTGGGGACGGTCGTAGCGGTAAGGGAAGAGGTCGGCGGGGCGGAGGCGCTTCACGTTCCACGCGTGCATCACCTCGTGCAGATGGATCGCCGCGACGAAGGGCGCGTCGAGGTGCGGGGCACCGACGATCGCGAGTTCGCCGTCCGCGTGCTCGAGCGCGCTCATGCCCGGGAAGTCCGGGTCCACCACCTGCAGCACCGTGTAGCGCGGCCAGGGCACCTCGCCGAACACGTCCGCGAGGGGCGGCACGCCGCGCCTGAGCGCGTCCCAGAGCGCCGTGCGTCGCCCGCCCGCGACGGCGCCCGCAGGATAGGTCGCGAGCCGCATCCACTTCCCCGCCACCTCCGCGCTGTCGAGGTCGAACCGGCCGACGAAGAACGGGTGGTCCACCAGGTCGTGGAAGTCGCCAGCGCGGAAGATGTTCGTGGAATCGGCGGTCGCCATCGAGGTGGTCACCCGCCAGCCGGGCTCCGAGTGCAGCGCGACGACCGCCGGCGTCTCGAGCCGCCCCTCGACCATCATGAAGACATTCGTGCCGTTGAAGAACCCGAAGTCCTCGCGCGTCCAGCTGCCGCCGGTGTCGAGCGTGTCGGCGCGCACGGTGTAGCCGATCTCCACCACGCCGCGGCCCTCGGGCCGGATGCGCCAGGTGTCGGGGTCGAGCTTGTCCCACCGCAGTGGCCGCCCTCCCTGGCGCGCGGTGAAGCCGGAGACCAGCCGGGCGAAGTTCTCGATCTCGTACGCACCCGGGGTCCAGGCGGGCATCGAGAGCAGCACGGGGCCCTGGCCGGCGACGCGGAACCGGGCCGCGACGGCGACGGTGCGACTGAATGCCTCGAGTGCGCCGAGCGTGACATCGAACCTCATGTCCATCAGGGGGGCGGAGACCGCCGGGCGGTCCGCTGCCTGTGCCGCCACCTCGGTGGGCGACCCCGCGAGGGAAGCC
>JAOUHR010000058.1 GCA_029884515.1 Gemmatimonadota bacterium | reverse complement strand
TCACGATGGGCCTCTCGCCCTCGTTCCTCCGCCGCACGGTGTACGGACTCGAGCTGCCTCGCGCCACCAGGGGCAAAGTGATGATCTGCCTCTTCCAGCGCGGCGCCGCCGATGCGTTGAACGTCGTGGTGCCGTTCGGCGATGCCGAGTACTTCAGGCTCCGACCGAACATCGCCGTGGCGCGGCCGGCGCGGAGCGCGGGCGATGCTGGCGCGATCGATCTCGACGGGTTCTTCGGCCTCCACCCGGCGCTCTCGTCGCTTGCGCCGCTCTGGAAGCAGGGGATGCTCGCACCCATCCACGCGGTGGGAAGCCCCAGCGCGACGCGGTCGCACTTCGACGCGCAGGACTACATGGAGAGTGGCACGCCGGACGCGAAGGGAACGCGCGACGGCTGGCTCAACCGCTACCTCGCCACGTGCGACACGTGTGAGGCGGGGCGCGCGGCCTCGCCCTTCCGCGCGGTCGCGATGACGCCCGAGACCCCCCGCATCCTGCAGGGCCCCGCGCCCGCCGTGGCGATGAACTCGCTCGACGCCTTCACCGTGCGGAGCGCCGGCGGGATGGTCGATCGCCTCGAGGCGCTCTACCGCACGGGCTCGGCCGACATCGTGCACGCGACCGGCGCCGAGACCTTCGACGCGGTCAAGATGCTGCGCGAGGCGAACCCGCAGCGCTACCAGCCGGAGCATGGCGCCGACTACCCGCGGAGCGAGTTCGGCCAGCGCCTGCGGCAGATCGCGCAGCTCATCAAGTCGGATGTCGGCATGGAGATCGCCTTCGCCGACGTCGGCGGCTGGGACACGCACGTGAGCCAGGGCGGCGCATCGGGACAGCTCGCCAACCGACTCGGCGACTTCGGCCGCAGCATCGCCGCGCTCGTGACCGACCTCGGCGATCGCATGGACGACGTGGTGATCCTCACCATGTCGGAGTTCGGGCGCATGGCACGCCAGAACGGGAACGGCGGCACCGACCACGGGCACGCCGGCTCGATGTTCGTGATCGGCGGCGGCGTGAAGGGTGGCCGCGTGCTGGGCCGCTGGCCGGGTCTTGCGCGCGAGCAATTGTACGAGGGACGCGACCTCGCGCTCACCACCGATTTCCGTTCCGTGTTCCACGAGGTGGTGCGCACCCACCTCGGTGCGCAGAGTACCGACGCGCTCTTCCCCGGCTTCAGTGATCCGGCGAGGGTGGGCCTCTTCGGCTGAGTCACGCGCCGGGGCGCTAGTTTTCGCACCATGAGACTTCGCGGCGCGGCGGTGTGCGGCATGATCGGTGCGATCGTGATCGGCGCCACCGCCCTCGGCGGGACGGAAGGGGATCAACGCAGGCCGCAGGCGGTGCGCATCCCGCCGGCCGCACGCGCGCCCAACGAGCTGGGCCTGATCCCCGTGCTCGAGTACCACCTGATCGGCGAGCGGGAGAGCCGCTGGTCGCGCAACTGGGAGCGCTTCGCGCGAGACCTCGAGCTGCTGCACGCGCGCGGCTACCGGCCGATCACCGTGCGCCAGCTCGTGCGCCGCGAGATCGACGTCGCACCCGGCCTCTCACCCGTGGTCATCACGTTCGACGACGCGTCACCCGGACAGTTCCGCTACCTCGTGCAGGGCGACAGCGTGCGCACGGACCCGACCTCGGCAGTGGGGATCTGGCGCGCATTCGCGGCGCGGCATCCGGAATGGAAGGGTCGCGGAACGTTCTGCGTGCTCCCCGCCGCGGACTCCGGCCACGCCTTCTTCGGTGACAAGGGGATCCAGGGCCAGCGCACCGCGTGGCGTTTCCCGAAGCTGCGTGAGCTCGTGGCGGATGGCCATGAGCTCTGCAACCACACGCTCTGGCACTCCAACTTCTCGCGGATGAGCGCTCGCGGAGTCCAGGAGCAGATCGCGCGTGCGCAACTTGCCGTGGACTCGGCCGTTCCCGGCTACCCCCTGCGCACGATGGCACTTCCGCTGGGCATCTGGCCCAAGAATCGCGAGCTCGTGAAGAGTGGGAGTTGGAAGGACCCGAAGTCTGGTGAGACCATCCGATACACCATTGATGCTGTTCTTATGGTGTCTGGAGGGCCGAGCAAGAGCCCATTCGATCCGGCCTTCGATTCGAACAGGATCCCGCGAATCCAGGTCTTCGGAGACGAGCTGGAGAAGCTCCTGAACCAGCTAGACCGCCGCATGTCCATGTATGTTGTGGACACGGGCCGGAATCGTCTGTCTAGAAAGTAGTCACTGTCAAGGTGTGATGTACTTGCTTGCGTTATTTGGCACGAATGCCGATGTTGACGCGCAACAGGAGAGTATTCGATGCCCATCCGCCGCCCCCGCACGCCGCCGCCTGCGCTCCGTCACGTCGCGTTCCTGGAGACGATGGCTGGCGCGCCGGAGCGCACCCCGTTGCATGAGGGAGCGCACGCGACGCTGCTGACGTTGCGACTGCTCGATCACTGGCTCGCCCTCGGCAGTGACTTCGCGGATCCCGACATGGCGGCGCACCGCGCGGCCCGCGACGCCGTCACCGCGCTCCGCGGCGATGCCGAGTGGCGTGCTGCGCTCCTCTCGATCCTGAACGCGGTCTCCTCGCTGCAGCAGCCGGACGCACAGCCGGTGCTGCCCCGCGTGTACGCGCTCGGAGGCCTGATCGAGCGGCGCGGCCTGCTCATCGAGGCTGGCGACATCTATGAGACCGTCGCGCGCTACGTGGACTCGAACGTGCATCTCGACCTCGCGTTCGACGCGCACATGCGCCGCGGCTTCTGCTTGCGCAACAACGGCGCATTCGAATGGGCTGACCAGGCGTACGCGAACGCGGCGAGCCTCGCCGCGCGCGACCGCGACCGCGTGCGCGTGATCATGGCGCGCCACGGCCAGGCGAAGGTGGAATGGTCGCGGGGCAACCTGCCCGCCGCCGACACGGCGATGGAGAAGCTCGCGGCGGAGGCGGAAGAACTCGAGGCGAGCCGCGTACTCGCGATGGTGCTCCACGACCGCTCGGGTGTCGCACATGATCGGGACGACCTGCCGCGCGCGATCCGGCTCGGCTACGACGCCTTCATCAGGACTGAGGACGATTTCGAGCGCGAGCGTGTCCTGCTCGACCTCGCGAACTATCTCAGCGTCTTCGGTGCGACCGATTCCGCGAACGACGCGCTTCGTGCGCTCGAGATCTCTGCGCGGTCGCAGGACCTGCGGTGGAGTGCGCAAATCAACCTGCTGGCGTTGTCGGCCAGATCGGGCAACGAGATGATGTTCCAGCAGTACCGGCGCCGCCTGTCAGAAGTGCTGCTGCCCCCCCGGATCCGCGTGGAGTTCCTGGTCAACCTGGGAGAGGCTTGCGCACAGTTCGGGCAACTGCACGAGGCTCGGCAGACCTACAAGCAAGGGCTGAGCATCGCCGAAGAGATCGGCGCCAACCGCCGGATCTTCCAGATCGAGGAGGCGCTGGTTGCTCTCGAGGCGCAGGAGGAGCAGAAGACGGCCGCGCACGTCGCCCACGCGAAACGACCGGCGCGGTCGGCTGCCCCGGACGATATCGCGACGGCCCTGCGGGATCTGCTCTCGGAGGTCTCGGGCGCCGCGGCGTAGGAGAGCGGCGCCCGGGCCTCCCGTCGGCTAGATGCTCGAGCTGGCCACGGTGTCACCAGCCGGCTTCGGACCCATCGGGTTGGTGCAGGCGACGGACGAAAGGGCGGCAGCAGCGAGGGCGAGCACGAAGACGAGGCGGAAGGCGCGCATGAGTCGGACTCCAGAAGTGGGAAGCTGCAGCTTCAAGGTGTCTCCAATCTAGGCACCACGGAATATGCAATAAGAGCTTTCTTGTGCCAATAAATCGTTACTTTGTGTCATACGTCGTATTTTCATTCAGCCCGAGTGCACAGCAATGATTGTCGCCGCCTGCGTCGAACCGCAGAAGTTGACTCGCCTCCGAGGCGCGGTCGGAGAGACGCATCGGTTGCACGTCGCGCTCGACTGGGAGCACGCCGACAGCATCATTCGCCGGCAGCCGGTGGACGTGCTGGTCGTGGATCCGCACTTCGGATCCCCTGAGCCGAGGACCGACGGCATCCTCGCGCTGCGCGAGCAGTACCGGTCCGTTCCGTTCGTGGTGTACTCGATCCTCGCCGCGCAGACGCTGCGCCCCCTGATCGAACTCGGCCGAGACGGGATGGAGCAGGTCGTGCTCTACGGCGTGGACGACGATCCACGCCACCTGCGTCGCGTACTCGAACGCCAGCCCGGCGTCGCGCTCGCGCAGAAGCTGCTGAGCCGCCTGCGGCCCCGGTTCCGCTCGCTCCCCGCGGACGTCACGCGTGCGATCGAGCAAGTGATCCACACTCCGGCGGCCTTCCAGGGCGTCCCCGACCTCGCGGCCGCCGCACGTGTTTCGCGCCGCACGATCTATCGGGAGTGCGAGCGCGCCGCGCTGGCCTCCCCGCGCGAACTCATCGCGGGCGCACGCGTGCTGCGGGCCTACGCCTTCCTGCGCGAGTCGGACTATTCCATCGAGGACGTGGCGGCGCACCTGCGCTTCTCCAGTCCCCACCACCTCACGAAGACGATGCGCTGGGCGTGCGGGATGACCACCGCGCGCGCGCGGGACCGCCTCATCCCCGATGACTTCGTCGCGCTGCTCGCCCAGAAGCTGATGTCGGGCGAGCCCCCCCCGATCATGCCGGTGGATGCCCGCCACTGAGCCAACGGGGCCCCGCGTCCTGCTCGTGGACGACGACGCCGCGGTCGCGAAAGCGCTCGCGGCGGTCCTCTCTCGGGCGGGATACCGGGTGCGGGTGGCCGGGAGCGCACGCGAAGCGGAACTCCTGCTCGACGAGCGCTTCGACGCGCTCGTGCTCGACTTGCGGATGCCCGAGATGCGCGGCGACGCGCTCTACTACCTCGCGTGCGCACGACAGCCTTGGCTCACCGACCACACGCTCTTCGTCACCGGCGACATCACCGAGCAGGCCGAGCAGTTGATCCGGCAGACGGGATGCGAGCTGCTCCACAAGCCGTTCCGCGGCGAAGTGTTGCTGCAGTTCCTCCTCACGATGGCACCCCTGCCGTCGAACCGGGTCGACCTCGCCTGCTAGGGCGCGCCTAGAACTTCCATTTCCGCAACGTCCCCAGCGAACTCGAGAGCGCCACACGCTCCTGATCCGTGGTCGCTTCGGCGAGCAGCATCTCGTAGGTCCCCATCGCGAGCTTGAGGGCCACGGGGTCGTTCTCGGCACTGGCGACGCTGGTCGCGTTGTCGGCGAGGGCGGCGTGGGCGAGCTTGTCGGCGGGGAAGCGCGTGGTCACCTGGTGCCAACGCGTCATCCGGCCGCGAGGCGAGGCTTCGGTGAGAGCCCAGAGGTGCCAGGCGGCGCGGTTGGAAGGGTCGGCGGCGAGAGCGCGGGACGCGAGTCCACCCACCACGTCCGGCCCACGGCCAGTGAGCCAGTAGGCGTTGGCGAGTGCGACGAGGGCGGCGGCATTCTCCGGCTCGCGTTCCACGACGCGCTCGTACACGGGACCGGCGACCTCATGCATCTCGCGGAAGGGTTCCACGGCGGCAACGAGTGCGCCGGTGTCGTCGGTCTCGACGCAGATGGCGTCGAGGCGCGCGAGCAGCTTGGCGACATCGGCATCCAGCCGGTAGTCCTTCACGGCCGCGGCGACCGTCCGCGCCGCCTTCGTGCCCGGTTGCTTCGCTGGACTGGCCATGCGGGAAACCTAATCGGGGCGGTTCTCGCCTCGAGGGCACCTCGTCGGCCGGCGTCCCGTCGCAGGACACCGCCGACGACGACGGGCTGCGGCGGACGATCCGCCTCTGCCACCGGGTGATCGCCATCGGGCGCGACGGGATCCCACCGTTGGCGTCCTGGCGGGATTCCGCCGACGCGTGCGCCGGGAGGGTTGCGCGGGGCCCCGGGATCGAGCATACTCAGTGGCAGCCGCTCGTCACGGTGAGGCCTTTGCCCACCCGAACGGCGACGCTCCCAGATGCTCCCCCGCCGCGCCCGTGTGCGCGGCGCTTCCCGGCCAGTGGCCGGGACTCGGTTGGATACGTCCGGGCGCTCTTCGCACATCGCTGGAATGCGGTCCCCGCATCCGCTACGACCCTCGTGGTCCCACACCCGTTTGCATGACAGAAAGCCGTCGTCCGCCCCGTCGTGGGCGTGGTGCGCGCCCGCGCGGCGAGACCGCACCGGACGCATCCTCCGAAGCCGATCCGTATCGTGACGCCTCGGACTCTCCCGAACCACCCATGACCGATTCGGCCCCTTCCGCACACGACTCCGGCGGCGGTGAGGACGCGTCCGTCGACGATGCCGCCACGCGCAGCGACAACGGCGCGTCGCGCGAGCAGGCGCAGGGCGACCGCGGCCCGAACGATCGCGGCGACCGCAACAACCGAGGTGACCGCCCCGAGCGGAACGGCCGTGGCCGGCGTGGCCGACGCCAGCGCGGGCGAGGGCGCGGCGGGGACAACCGCGGCGAGAATCGCAACGACAACCGCGGGAACCGGGGCGAGCCACGCGACCAGAGTCCGCCGGTCATCGCAGTGGTCGATGGCGAGACGAGTGGCTGGTTCGACCCCGCCCGGGACGCCGGTTTCATCCGGCGCCCCGAGTTCAGCTACCTGAATGACCAGGACGACGCCTGGGTCTCGCCGCAGCTCATCAAGGAGTTCGGGCTGCGACGCGGGGACGCGATCGTCGGCCGGACGGGCCGCGACCAGCGTGGACGGACCGCCGTGGCCGAGATCGTGACGATCAACGACGCGGCGCCCGACCCCAACCTGCGGCGCCCCGACTTCCAGACGCTCACCGCGTCCTACCCGGAACGGCGACTCACGCTCGAGACGGGAGCGTCGGCGAAGGGCGGCCCGGAACTGACGCGTCGCGCGATCGACCTGATCGCGCCGATCGGCTACGGCCAGCGCGCGCTCATCGTGGCCCCCGCACGCGCCGGCAAGACGATGCTCATGCAGGCGATCACCGAGGGCATCGCGATCAACCACCCCGAGGCGACCCTCCTCATCCTGCTCGTGGACGAGCGTCCAGAGGAAGTGAGCGAGGCAATCTCGTGGGGCGTTGGTGAGGTCGTGGCATCGAGCTTCGACCAGCCGGCCAAGCGGCACGTCGAGGTGGTGGAGATGGTCCTCGAGCGCGCCCGCCGACTCGTGGAGCAGGGGAAGGACGTGGTGATCGTGCTCGACTCGCTCACGCGCATGGCGCGGGCGTTCAACACGGCCGAGCGCGGGACGGGACGCACCCTCTCGGGCGGCCTCGACACCTCGGCGATGGCGCGACCGAAGGCCTTCTTCGGCTCCGCCCGCTCGATCCTGCCGGAGAACGGCGGTGGATCGCTCACGATCATCGCCACCGCGCTCGTCGAGACGGGCTCACGGATGGACGACGTGATCTTCGAGGAGTTCAAGGGCACCGGCAACTGCGAGATCAAGCTCGACCGCTCGCTCGCCGAGAAGCGGATCTTCCCCGCCTTCGACATCGCGACCTCCGGCACGCGCCGCGAGGAGAAGCTCTACAAGGCTGAGCAGATCGATGCGATCTATACGCTCCGGCGCGGGCTGCAGCAGATGCCGCCGCAGTCGGCGATGGAGTGGCTGATCAAGCGGATCGCGGGAACGACGTCGAACGATGCGCTGCTCGCGGGACTCTGATCCGCGGGTGTGAAGGGTGAGAGGGCCGCCCGTTCGGGCGGCCCTCTCCGCTTGGCGGAGGGCGTTGCACACACCCCCCATCTCCCCTCTCACATCTGCGGCTCCAGCAGCACATCCTGCACACCTATGGCCACAGCGGGGAGCGGGTGGAAGCGTCGGCGGCGCGGATCCCACTGGAGCATCCGGTACCGCATCCGCTCGGCCCACGCGGCGACGTCGAGGAATGACGCGCCGAACGTCGTGAGCCAGTAGGCCTCGAACTCGCCGAAGATGAGCGGGCGGTGCTTCGCGATGAATCGTCCGGCGCCCCGCAGCATCAAGAGTTCGGCGCCCTCGATGTCGAGCTTCATCAGGTCGCAGCGCGGAAGCGCGTGCGCGTCGCCCCACGCATCGAGGGTCGTCACCGGGACACGGAGGTGTGCGGCGCCCTCGCCGGTGACCAGCGCGGCGGTACCGCTCTCCGCACCGGTCTCGGCGGACTTGAGCCACATGCCGAGCTCGCCCGGCTGCTCGCCCAGGGCGACCGGCACCACCTCCACGTGGCCCTGCACCCCGTTGGCCGCGATCGCCCACTCGAGGCGGGCCCGGTTGTCCGGGACGGGCTCGAAGGCCACCACGCGCCCGCCGAGGGGGCCGACGCGGCGCGCCAGGGGCACGGTCCACCAGCCGACGTTGGCGCCCACGTCGAGGACCACCGCGTCGGGCCGCACACGCTCGAGCAGGGCGTTGCGCACGTCGTCGTCGGCCTCGCCGAGCCAGCAGGCGAGCGCCTCGGCCTCATCGCGCAGGTCCCAGCGGGCGCGGCTGCCGTCGCACATGGTGACCTCGCGCAGGGCGCCGCGCGCGAGGGCGGCACCCTGCAGGCGCCGGTGCAGGGCGAGGGCGAGGCGACCCTTGCCGCGGAAGGGCGGAAGGGCGCGGCACGAGGCGGCGCCGAAGTCGTAGAGCGCGGACGTGGCACTCACGTCGCGCCCTGGATCAGGCTCGGCGGCCGCCGCCCGCGCGCCGCGCAGCGTCGGG
>JAOUHR010000057.1 GCA_029884515.1 Gemmatimonadota bacterium | reverse complement strand
GAGGTTCGCGACGTCCACCACGTAGACCGTGCGGTCCGCGAAGGCGCCGAACGGGAGGTCGCTCATCGTGCCGTCGTCGGTCACCAGGCCGCGGCAGCGCGTCGAGATGTTGGAGAGGCGGTTCCGCACCTTGCGGATCGTGGCGATGTGGTGCGTGCGCCAGACATCCGCGTTCCGCTGTTCCATCGCGCGCAGCACCGCCCGGAACCACTGCTCGAGGTCGGCGAAGCTGCGCACCTCGTGCGCGCGCTCGAGGAGCGCATCAGTGAACGGCTGGTCGAGCACGCGCTCCTTGATGAAGTCGATCAGCGCATCGGCCTTCGCATCGATGTCGTCGCGGTTGAGCAGCACCTCGGCGTACTGCAGCGTCTCGCGCAGCCCCCAGGTGAGCGGCTGCACGTTCTCCTGCAGCGCGTCATTCGAGCGGAGCGTGGCGAGCTGCGTGCCGCGCGCCGTCCAGGGCGCGAAGTAGCGCACGTCGGCGAACGGCTCGGCGGGCACGCCGAGCGTCTCGTACATCGCGCGGTCCTCGTCGGCGAGGTCGGGCGCCGGCTGGTCGAGGAAACAGAGGTCGGGGCCCTTCACGTTGAAGCAGACCGCGGCGACGCCGCCCTTCGCCGCGGGGAAGTGCGCGAAGATGCTGGCCAGCAGCCACTCCACCGCGCTGGTCTTGGTCGCGAGCCCGGATACGCCGGAGATGCTCAGGTGTGCCGCTTCCGGTCCGAGCAGGAAGTCCGCGTCGAGCTGCACCGCGGCCTGCGTGCCGCCGGCGCGGTAGAGGCCCACCGGGATCCCGCGCGGCGACTCCCCACCGACGTAGCTGTCCATTCGCAACGCCACCTGCACGTCGGCCTCGCTCGCCAGGTGCACGGTCCCCATCGGCACGGGCTGGAGCGGCTCCTCGGGCACGTGCCGCAGCACCGCCGCCGTGTAGAGCCGGATCTCGGTGCGGTCGGTGGGGGCGAAGGCGCTCTGGCCGGGGTCGCCGTCGGCGCCGAGCACGTCGTGCAGCGGCGTCTGCAGGTCGGTGTAGCCGAAGGCCTCGGTCACCACGCCGTAGAAGCGCGGCAGCACGCCGCTCACCGGGCGCTCCGTCTCCACGCGCACGATCGTCCCGATGCCGACCGGCGCGTCGAGCGCGGTCCAGAAGTGGAACTCGTGCGGCGTGTTGGGGCGACGTTCGGTCGCGACCACGCGACCAAGGGTCGCGGGCGTCGGGTCGGCGGGGGTCGTCATCGGAGGATCGACGAAAGGTACTGCTCGCACTCGCGCACGCCGTACACCATCACGTCCCATCGCTGATCGGGGAGTGCGATCGGTGCGCGCTCGGCGAGCAGCCAGCGCGACACCTGGTCGGCGCGCTCCGCGAGCGTGCGCGTGTCGTCCGGGCGCGCGACCTCCACGCGGACAAGGCCGAAGAGCGGCGAGCGGCCCGTCGCGTCGCGGAGCCGCAGGTACCAGCTCGCCACGGGCGAGCGGCGCGGCGACGAGACTCCCACCGCCGTCGTGCGCTCCCCCTCGCGGAGCCCGAGCACGAGCCCCATCGTGTCGCCGCCCACGTAGAGGGTGCGGTGCGACTTCACCACGCCAACGGCCCAGGGCGAACGCGCGGCGTCGGCGCTGCCGCTGATCCCGCCGTCCACGAGGAGCGGCGCCGCCTCGTCGCGCACCCAGCGATCGAGCAGCTCCCGCTCCGCCTCCTCGCGCGCGCGCTGTACGGCCGTGAGCGCGCGGGCGGTGAACTCCTGCGGATGCCGCGCGGTGCCGCCCGCGGCGTCGCCCGCCATCGGGTCCACCACCGGGCAGCGCGCCTGGAGGGCTTGGGCGAGGGACGGCGGCAGCGCGTCGATCGGCGCGTAGAGCGCCTCGGCCACGATGGGCGCCGCCCAGGTGCGCAGGCGGCGGCCGTCGCGACGGCGCACCGCCGCCGCCACGGCCCCGTGCACGATCGGCACGGGACCGGCGTGCGCGATCACCTGCGAACGCTGGATGCCGTCGAGGAAGGCGACGATGCCCGGCGTGATCGCGCCGGGCACCACGCGCACCGTCACGGCGCCACCCTCGATGGGCGTCGCGGGCTCCAGCCGAGGGGGCTCATCACCGCGCGCGAGGGTCTCCAGCGGGGCGGTTCCGGGAGCGGCCTCGAGGCCCACCTGGCGGAGCGCGCGCAGGGCGTCGCGGATGCTTGCCGCCCCCTTGGACGCGCCATAGCTTGGCCAGATGCGCCGTCCCGTGATCATCGCGAGCATCCTACTCCTGGCCCTCGCCTGCGACAAGCCGAAGGAGGAGGAGGACGCCACCCCGGCCGTCCCGCTCACCGACATGAGCCAGGCCAGCGCCGTGCTCTTCCAGGTGTACGGCGCGCGCGACGAACCCAAGGCGGCGCCGATCGCCGTGTTGATCGGCGGCGGGCTCCAGCCGATCGCGCTCGACCAGGAGGGCTGGCGCGCGCTCGACTCCACGTACTTCGGCGCCGGCGGCCGGCTGCCCATGTACCGCGACGGGGCCGACGTTGGCGCGGTGGAGGTCGTGCGCGGGATGTGGCCCAAGGACGAGCCGGCGCTCTACACCCTGCCCGGCTGCCGTGAAGTGGTGCCCCAGGCCGAGGTGCGACTGCAGGCGACCATCCCCACCGAGGAGACCGTCGAGTTCCTCGCCTCGAGCACGCCACTCGCGCAGCCGAAGCCGGGGCCCGCGCTCCCGCCGGATGCCTCGGCCGTCGCCCGCACCCTCGCGAATGCGGTCGCCTCGTCGCGCGGCGTGGGTCGCGAGGAGACCGAGAAGCTCGACTTCATCTCCCGCTGGCTGCGCACCGGCGCGGGGCCGAATGGGCGCACCCTCCTCGCCAGCTACATCGATCCCAACGCGGGCGACGCGGGCCCGGGCGCCGGGCACACCACGATGCTCCTCGTGCTCGCGGAGGATTCCTCCGGGACGCAGAACACGAGTTACACGCACCTCTCCAACGGCGAGGCCCGCACCGTGGAATTCCAGCGGGTCGCCAACCACGTCGACCTGGACGGGGATGGCGTGGACGAGATCATCCTCGAGCAGTGGCGCTATGCTGCGGTGCCGGAGATCGTCATCCTGAAGTACGCGGGCGGCAAGTGGGAAGAGGCCTTCCGCAAGAGCATGGAGTGGTGCCTGTCGAAGAACGCGGACGGCCGGCGCTAGCCGGCTCCGGCGCGCCGATCCCCCGGCGCGCGCCGTGCCCTCAGTCGATCCCCATGTCCCAGGCCTGCTCCAGGTCGGCCTTCGAGTAGGCGCGGAACGCCGTGAGTGTCGTCGTGCGCACGATGCCCGGCACCGTCGGGAACTTCTCCGTCACGATCCGCGCGATGTCCTCGTAGTCGGCGACCTTCACCAGCACCACGAGGTCCCACTCCCCGCTCACCGAGTAGACGTCCGTCACGCCCTCGATACCGGCGAGGGCGACCGCGCACTTCGGGATCAGGCGCGGTTCGGCTTGGATGAGGACGATGGTGGTGATCATGGCGTGGCCGGGAACGGGGGAACCTTCAGGAGCCAGAGACCCGCGATGCGCGAGCGTGCGTCCACCTCCACCAGGAGGTCGCGGGCCACGCGCAGCGCCCGGGACGAGCGCTGCGCGCCGATGCGGAAGTGTATCGTCTGCTCCGCCTTGTCGGCTACCGCCCGGATCGCCGTGTCCACCTCAACGGCCGCCAGCCCCGGCTGCGAGGGACGCGAGGGGATGCGGAGGCGGACCGCGCCGGCGTCGGGCGGAGGGGTGAGCGCGTCCACCGTCCTGACGTCGGGCCAGACGGCGACCTCCACCGAGGCGAGTCGCCCCGAGGCGACCTCGAGCATGAGCCACGAACCGTCGGAGCCCTGGATGTCGACGGAGCCCGAGAGTCCCTCGCTCACGCCGGTGGGGCGGAGCGCCGCCGTGAGGATGTCGGTGTCGGGGTCCCACCGATAGTCCACGGGCGGCAGTTCCTGTTCGCCGATCTCCTCCAGCCGCACCTCGAGCGACACGATCTCCTCCAGGTCAGGGTGACGCCACGGTGGCGCCCGCGTGCGGCCGCGCCGTCAGCCGAAATCTGCCAGCAGGAGCCGACGAGTGCGGCGGAGCGCGTGGTGGCAGCGCGCCCCGCCGCGGGATCACGCGCCCGGATGAGACGCGGCTGCCCGCACCACGCGCCGGCACGCCTCGACCACCTGCGCGCGCTCCGCCGCATACGAGATCCGGAACCAGTCCGGCGTGCGGAACGCGGCGCCCGGCACCACCGCCACGTCGAACTCCTCGAGCAGCCGCAGCGTGAACGCGGACCCGGCGTCCGGCACGGAGCCCGCACCGGGGGCCTTGAGGTAGAAATAGAAGGCGCCCTCGGGCGGGAGGACGGTGAGTCCTCCCGCCTTGAGGATCGGCAGCGCCGCGTCGCGCCGGGCGCGGAACTCGGCCACCATCTCCCGAACCGCGCGCTCCACCGGTTCGCCGAGCGTGAGCGCCGCGAGCGCCGCGTGCTGCGCCACCGTGGTCGCGTTCGACGTGGTGTGCGACTGCAGTGCCGTCATCGCCTTCGCGACCGGCGCCGGCGCGATCGCCCACCCCACGCGCCACCCCGTCATCGCGTAGGCCTTCGCGACACCATTCACCACCACCAGGTGGTCGCGCCGCTCGGCGACCGCGAGCGCGCCGGACGCGGGATCTCCGTAGGCGATGCGCACGTAGATCTCGTCGCTGATCACCCACCAGCCGCGCGACGCGGCGAGGTCGAGGATCGCCCGCAGCTCGTCCCGCGAATAGACCGAGCCGGTCGGGTTGCTCGGGGAGTTGAGCATGAGGCCGCGCGTCCGCGGCGTCGCGTGCCGCCCGAGTCGTTCGGGGTCCACCTTGAAGCCGCGCGCGGGATCCCCGTGCACCTCCACCGCCGTCGCCCGCGCGAGTCCCACCATCTCGAAATAGCTGGTCCAGCTCGGCGTGGGCACGAGCACTTCGTCACCCGGGCCGAAGAGCACCATGCAGGCGTTGTAGAGCGACTGCTTGGAGCCGGTGGAGACGACGACCTCGGCCGGCGTGATGGGCGCCCCGCCCCGCCAGCTCGCGTTCGCTTCCCGGGCGACGGCCTCGCGGAGGGCGAGGATCCCCTCGATGGCCGTGTAGCGCGTGGCGCCCGCGTCGAGCGCGGCCTTCGCGGCTTCGCGGATGACCGCCGGCGTGTCGAAATCGGGTTCGCCGGCGCCGAGATCGATGATCTCGCGACCCGCGGACTTGAGCGCCTTCGCGCGCTGGGAGGCCGCGATGGTCGCCGATTCGCGCAGGTCCGCGATGTTCGCCGAGGGGCGAAAGGGGGGTCCGTCAGGCACGAGGGCGTGTCCTCGGGGGCGCGAGGAGGGAGCGAGTGGTGGCCAGGAGGGGGAGCGGACCGGGAACGGCCGGGGACCGACTATATTTCGACGCTCGACGAACGATACTTGCGCGCTCAGGTGCGCGCCATTGAAAACCGAGGTCTCGCTGTGACTGTCTCCGAGCGCGCGACGGCTGGCTCCGTCCGCTCCGCCCACGTGGCGCATTTCCTGCCTCCCGACTGGAGCCGCGTCGCCCGCGCGACCGCGCCGGCGTTCGAGCGCGTGGCGAAGGACGCGGACCGTCCGCAGCTCCTCGTGATCGTTCCCGACGCGCTCGCCACGCTCGGGTTCGCCCGCGCCGTCGCCACGCTCCCGGCCGCCGCGGGCCTCCGCGTGGTGGCGGCCACGAGTCCTGCCCGCGCCAAGCGCCTCCTCGCCACCGGACCCACACAGGTGGTCGTGGGCTCCTGCGGCGCACTCGCGCCGGCGTTGATCGCCTCGGTCCTCAAGCTCGACGGCGTGGCGACGGTGCTCTTCGCGGCCGCCGACGAACTCGATGCGGACGACGCCGATCTCGCGGCCGTGATGGCCGAGGTGCCGCGCACCGCCGCACGGGTGCTCACCGCGCTGGCCCCGACGCCGGGCGTGGAAGCGTTGCTCGAGCGCTACCTGCACAGGGCACGGCGCGTGACGGAGGACGCGGCCCCGGACGCCGACGCCGCGACCGTGCCGGTCGTGAAGTACCTCGCCGTGCGCGGGACGCCGCTCGAGGCCCTCCCAACGGTGCTCGACGAGATGGATGCGCCCTCGGCGACGATCGTCGCCGCGGACCCGCGGGCCGTGACCGAGACCCGCACACTCCTCGCGGCCCTGGGCTACCGGGACGAGACGCTCGCGACCGTCACCACGGACACCGTCGCACCGAACACGTCGCTGGTGGTGCTCCTGGGTGTGCCGGCGGCGCCGGTGTGGGCCGCCGTGGTCGCGGCGCAGCCCTCGACCGTCGCGGCGATCATCTCCTCGCGTGAGCTGCCGGCGCTCCGCCAGCTCGCGGGTGCCACCGAACCGCAGCCCTTCGCCGGCAAGACGGCCGTGCTGCGCGCCCGCGCCGCCGACGCGCGCGTCCGGGCCGAGCTGCGCGAGACGCTGGCCGAGGGCGTGCCGACGCGCGAAGTGCTCGTGCTCGAGCCCCTGCTCGGCGAGCACGACGGCCTTGAGATCGCCGCGGCCGCGCTCCGGTTGCTGGAGCGCACGCGCGCCGCGCAGGCCGAGCTCGTGCGCACCGCGGAGGTGCGGGTGCGCACGGTGATGCAGGAGGCGCAGCGCTCGCGCGAGGCCGAGGGCGCGGGCGATCGTCCGCCCCGCCCGCGGCCGTTCTCCCCCCGTGGCGAGAAGCCCAAGGGGTTCGGCCCGCGCGGCGACAAGCCGCGCGGCCCCCGCCGCGATGATGACCGTGGGCCCCGAGGCCCGCGGGGTCCGCGGTGACCGGATCGTTCCAACTGACCGGCGGCTGGATCGAGGTGATCGCCGGCGTGATGTTCAGCGGGAAGAGCGAGGAGCTCATCCGGCGCGTGCGCCGGTCGATGATCGCCAAGAAGCGCGTGCAGGTCTTCAAGTCACACCTGGACAACCGCTATGCCGGCGGCGTGTTCGCCGTGGGGAGCCACGACGGCCGCACGATCGAGGCGGTGCCAGTCGACTCCTCGCACCAGATCGCGCTCCGCCTCGATCCGCTCGCGCAGGTGATCGCCATCGACGAGGTGCAGTTCCTCGACGCCGGCATCGTGGCCATCGCGAGCGACCTGGCGCTCCGCGGCCGCCGGGTGATCCTCGCCGGCACCGACACGGACTTCCGCGGCGAACCCTTCGGTCCCATGCCGCAGCTCATGTGCGTCGCGGAGGTGGTGGACAAGCTCCACGCCATCTGCGTGCTCTGCGGCGCGCCCGCCAGCCGGAACCAGCGGCTCATCGACGGCAAGCCCGCGGCCTACGACTCCCCCACGGTGATGGTCGGCGGCGCGGAAGCCTACGAGGCGCGGTGCCGGGCGTGCCATGCCGTGGCGCCGGCGGATCCGGGGCAGTTGGAGTTGAGGCAGACGGGAGACGGGAGACAGTAGGGGCCTCCTCCGTCCATCGTCCGCGCCGCCCGTCAGATCGCGCGCCTCGTCCTGGAGCCCGCACGTCGCCCCGCAGTAGCTCAGCCGCAGTAGCTCAGCGATGATCTCGTTGTCGGTCACGGGCGGGGAGGACGGGCGCTCGTGGACGACCCAACGACAACGGGACGCCCGGAAGGGTAGCGCGGCCGCGGGACGCTAGGGGCCCGCTCGCGCAGGCCTTATGCCGCGACACCGGTATCGGTGATGGGGAATCCCTCACCCACCGCGGCGGGGGCGGCGGGAGGTCTAGAGCGCCTTGCCCTTGAGCCGCATCAGGATCGCGCGGATCCGCGCCGGCGTCCGGCCGAGGCTTGGGTCCACCTCGAGCGTGCGGACGAGGACGACGCGGTTGGTGAGCGGGAAGAACGGCGGCCGCTTCGTGGTCTGCTGGCACCGGTCGGCGACGCCACGATAGCGGAATCCGGAGTACGTCGTGGAGGTCGAGAAGAGCGGCGAGTAGGTGCGCATCGAGGCGCTCCCGGTGAGCGTGAGGCAACCGCCATTGCTGCTCGTCGAGCCGCCGCCGTCCTCTGGGCAGGGCAACTGCTCCGCGGTGTTGCCCATCATCGTCCCGGACCCCTCGACGCCCACGGTGCCGCCAGAGCTCAGGAAGCTCCCATCCAGGACGAAGTACCGTCGGCCACTCACGAGGCTCGTGAAGGTGCTGTCGAGATTGCCGGACGCGGGGACGTTCTCCTTCCCGAAACGGCGCACGCGCGACTGGAGCCCCTCGCCCACCAGGATGTCGCCGGACGCCACGAGGCCGAACGCGTTCTCGCAGGGCGCGCGCGTCGGGTCGTTGGCATCGTCCGCGTAGCGGAGCATGTCGATGATCTTCGCCCTCCCCGCCACCCGCAGCGTCACCCCGCCGCGCACGATGCCGCTCACGAAGATCGGGCCGGCCGCTGCGCTCATCACGCCGCGCGACGCGGAGTTGTGGTCAGTGCCGAAGGGCCAGAGGTACGGCAGTTCCGCCGCCTGCCGGATCGTGGACGGGACTCCGGAGACCGCAGAGCCCGCGAAGGAGCGCCAGCTCCCCAGATCGGTGATCGTGCCGCTGTCGCAGCGTCCCGAGGTGCCCGCGGTGGAGAAGGAGCAGGTGCGGCTGCGCACCGTGAAGGTGGTATCCGTCCCCCCGTAGCCGTTGGGCGCACTCGCGGGCCACCCCCCGGCTGGCACCACCACGCCGAACGGCACGGTGTCGGCGACGCCACCCGTGACCACG
>JAOUHR010000427.1 GCA_029884515.1 Gemmatimonadota bacterium | reverse complement strand
CGCGGGCTCCGGCCTGCGCGCCTACGTCACCGTGGACGGGAGGGCGGCCGGCGTCATCGCGTTCGCCGACCGCATGCGTGCCGGGCTCCCCGAGTTCATCGAGCGGCTGCGCGCGCTCGGGCTCGGCCGCACCGTGCTCCTCTCCGGCGACCACCAGGAGAACGTGATCCCCATCGCGGGCGCCCTCGGCATCAGCGAGGCGCACGGCGACCTGCTTCCAGAGCAGAAGGTGGAGGCGGTGAAGGCGCTCGAACGCGAGGGCCGCCGCGTGCTCATGGTGGGCGACGGCACCAACGATGCGCCGGCGCTCTCGGCCGCGACCGTCGGCGTCGCGCTCCGCGCACGGCGGGGGCATCTCCGCCGAGGCGGCGGGGATCGTGCTGCTGGTGGACGACGTCACCCGCGTCGAGGACGCCGTCCGGATCGGCCAACGCACCGTCGCGATCGCGCGGCAGAGCATTCTCGCCGGCCTCCTGTTCTCCGGCGCGGCGATGGTCGTCGCCGCGCTCGGCTTCATCCCTCCGACTGTGGGGGCGCTCCTGCAGGAGGGGATCGACGTGGCGGTGATCCTGAACGCGCTGCGGGCCGCGGCGGATCCTCGTGGAGCATCCGGATCGCCGGGGTCGTGAGGTCGTCGAACTGCCCGCGCCGCGCCGACCAGACGTAGGCGGCGACGAACGCCACCGCGAGCAGCAGCGCGAGCGGCACGAGGACGTAGAGGACGCTCATGCGTCCGCCCCGCCGAACGTGTGGCCGCGCCAGGCGCCGAGGATCGCGGTGGCGGAACTGAGCGGCATCAGCACGGCCGCGATCAACGGGTCGAGCACCCCGAGCATGGCGAGCGTGACCGCGACGAGGTTGTAGGCGAGCGCGACGGCCATGTTGCGGCGGATGAGGTGCGTGGTGCGACGCGCGCCGCCCAGGAGTTCCTGCAGCGCGCCGATGCCGCCGCGGGCGAGGTAGACGTCCGCGGCCGCCAGTGAGGCCTCGGCCCCGCCCCGCACCGCGATGCCAACCGTCGCCGAGGAAATTGCCGCGGCGTCGTTCACGCCGTCACCGACCATCACCACGGGGCCGCGCGCGCGCGCCGCCTGCACTGCGGCGCGCTTCCGTTCCGGGGTCGCGTCTCCCTCGTTCGACGCGCCACCGAGTCCGAGACGCACGGCCACATCGCGCACGACCGCAGGGTCGTCGCCGCTCAGGATCCGCACGTCCCATCCGGTGCGACGCAGTGCGTCCACAGCGGCGCGGGCCTCGGGGCGCACCGGGTCGCCGAACGACGCGCGCGCCACCACGCAGCCGTCCACGGCGACGAGGACCGTGGTGCCGGCGGCACCGGTCGCGCGCGGACATCGCGCATCGGTCGCGGCCGTGCCGGGCGCGGGTGCGGCGGACCCGGAGGCCGCGCCCGCGTGGCTCGCGCGCGAGCGCACCCACTCGGGTTTCCCGACGCACACGCGATGCCCGTGCACCACGCCCTCCACGCCGGCGCCGAGCGTCTCGTGAAGGTCGCGCGCCGCAGGCACGACGACGTCCGGCCACGCCGCCACGAACGCGCCCGCGACCGGGTGCCGCGAATGCGCCTCGAGGGCGAGCACCAGCTCGCGCGTCGCGACGTCGCCGTCCCAGGACGCGAGCGCCAGCCGCCCCTCCGTGAGCGTCCCCGTCTTGTCGAGGAAGAGCGTGCCGCGCCCGGCGAGCGCCTCGAGCGCGTGCCCGCCCTGGATGAGGATGCCCCGGCTCGCCGCGCGCCCGATCGCCACCGTGAACGCGAGCGGGGTCGCCATCGCGAGCGCGCAGGGGCAGGTCACCACGAGCAGCGCGATCGCGTGGTCCACGGCCGCCCCTGCGTCGCGCGGCCACCAGATCGCGAGCGTGAGCCCGGCGAGCAGGAGCACCGCCCCGATGAACCAGCCCGCGACCCGGTCCGCGAAGAGCACCATCGGCGCGCGGGTGCGCGCCCCTTCCTCCACCTGGAGCAGCAGGCGCCCCAGCCGGCTCGTCTCGCCCGCGGCATCCACCCGCACGCGCAGCGGGCCGCTCAGGTTGAGTGTCCCGGCGTACACCGGCATCCCCGCGTGAACGCCCACCGGGCGCGACTCGCCCGTGAGCAGCGCGAGATCGAGCGACGAGCGGCCGCGGAGCACCGTGCCGTCCGCGGCGAGCGAATCACCGGCGCGCACCTCGAGCTCCATCCCGGGCACCACGGCTTCCGTCGGGAGCTCGTCCACCGCCCCAGTCACCGGATCCACCACCCGCGCCGTCGCGGGCGCGAGCGCGCCCAGCAGCTCGGCCGCGTCCGCCGCCGTGCGTTGCGCACGATACTGGAGGAACCGCCCCACGAGGAGCAGCAGCACGAGCGTCGCGACGGCGTCGAAGTACACCGGCCCGCTGTCGCGGATGGTGTTCACCGCCCCCTGCCCGAACCCGGCGGTGAGCGCGATCGCGATCGGCACGTCCATGTGGAGGCGGCGCGCGCGCAGCGCCCCCCACGCGCTCGTGAAGAACACGCGCCCCGGCCAGAGCAGCGTCGGCACCACCAGCACGAGGCTGATCCACCGGAAGTAGCGCTGGAACTCGGGCTCG
>JAOUHR010000428.1 GCA_029884515.1 Gemmatimonadota bacterium | reverse complement strand
TCTTCGGGTGGATGTCGCTCCCGAACGGCGTGGACCCGCAGTACAAGGGCACGCGCACGGAAGCATATGAAGGGCCGGCCCGCGGCGCGGTGGCGGCGAAGGTGCCGGTGATCGACCTGCCCTTCCTCCGTCCCTCCATGGAGTTCGGCCGCAGTGCTCCTCCCGAGCAGCCCGCGGTGGTCCTGGTGCGCAACGGCACCGTCTGGACGGAGGGACCGCAGGGGCGGCTCGAGAACGCCGACCTCCTCGTGCGCGCCGGCAAGGTGGTGCAGGTGGGCAAGGGGCTCACGGCGCCGCGCGGCGCGGTGGTGATCGACGCCACCGGCAAGCACGTGACGCCGGGCCTCATCGACCCGCACACGCACGGCGGCGTGAGCTCGGTGAACGAGAGCGGCTTCGCCATCGTCCCCGAGGTGCAGATGGGGGACGTGCTCACCCACAACAACATCTGGTTCTACCGCCAGCTCGCGGGCGGGCTCACCACCACGATGATCAAGCACGGTTCCGCCAACCCGATCGGCGGCGAGAACGTGTACGTGAAGATCCGGTGGGGTTCGCTCCCCGACGACATGAGGCTCCAGGGCGCGCCGCGCACGGTGAAGTTCGCGCTCGGCGAGAACCCCAAGCGCAGCCCCAACCGCTATCCCAACACGCGGATGGGCGTCTCGGAGATCATGCGCGACCACTTCCTCGCCGCGCTCGACTACGAGAAGGACTGGAAGCGCTGGGAGGCCGACAAGACCGGGATCCCGCCGCGGAAGGACCTGCGGATGGAGGCGCTGCTCGACATCCTGCACCAGAAGCTGCTGGTGTCGTCGCACGGCTACCGCGCCGACGAGTTCCTGGCGCTGGTGCGCCTCGCGGAGGAGTTCGGCTTCCGGATCCAGACGCTGCAGCACGGCGTGGAGGCGTACAAGATCGCGAGCGAGCTCAAGGCCTCGGGCGTGGCGGCCGTGGTCTGGGCCGACTGGGGCGCGTTCAAGCTCGAGGCGTACGACGCCACCGCGTACAATGCGCGCATCCTGATGGAGGCGGGCGTGGTGACGTCGCTGCACTCCGACGACTCCGAGATCTCCACCCGCATGAACTGGGAGGCCGGGAAGCTCCTGCGCACAGGGATGGACGAGGTCGCGGCGCTCTCCACCGTCACCATCCAGTCGGCGAAGGCGATCGCGATCGACGACAAGGTCGGGTCGCTCGAGTCCGGCAAGGACGCCGACTTCGTGATCTGGAACGGCAACCCGCTCTCGCAGTTCACCAAGGCCGAACAGACCTGGGTGGACGGCCGGAAGTACTTCTCGCTCGAGGAGGACGCGGCGCTCCGCGCGGAGATCGCGAAGGAACGGGCGCAGCTCCTCCAGGCGGTGCACGCCGCCAGCCCGACGCAGGCCACGACCACCACCAATCGTCCGGCGCGCGCGCCCGGAGAGGGGAAGAACTGACATGGAGCCGACGATGAGGGGTCTCAGGAAGCCGGCGCTCGCGCTCGCGGTGGCCGCGGCGCTGCTCGTGCCGCGGGCCGCCGACGCACAGGTGCGGATGACCGTGCCGCCGCAGTCGCAGCCGGTGGTGCTCAAGGGCGCCACGATCCACACCGTGACCAACGGGGTGATCGAGAACGGGATGATCGTCCTGAACGCCGGCAAGATCGTGGCGATCGGCACCAACGTCGCCGTGCCGCCGGGCGCCAAGGTGGTGGACGTGACGGGCAAGCACATCTACCCGGGGCTCATCGACGCCTACAGCACCGTCGGGATCTCGGAGATCGGCGCGGTGGACGTGTCGAACGACGTCAACGAGATCGGCGACTTCAATCCCAACGTGCAGGCCAACATCGCCGTGAACGCGGAGAGCCGGCACATCGGCACCACGCGCTCGGCCGGCGTGCTGGTGGCCTTCAGCACGCCCGGGGGCGGCCTGGTCTCGGGCCTCTCGTCGGCGATGTCGCTCGAGGGATGGACGTGGGAGGAGATGACCATGAAGGGCGCCGCGGCGCTCAACGTGAACTGGCCCGACCCCAATGCGCGTCCGCGCCGCTTCGGCGGCGGTGGCCCCGGGGGCCGCGGCGGCGCGCAGCCGGCGCCCAAGACCTACGCCGAGCAGGTGCAGGAGCTGAAGGACTTCTTCGGCGAGGCGCGCGCGTATCGTGACGCCGTGAAGGCCGGCACGCCCGTGCGCACGGACACGCGCTACGCCGCGATGATCGCCGCGCTCGACGGCAGGATCCCCGTGGTGGTGGCGGCCGATGGCGTGGCGCAGATGAACGACGCGCTCACGTGGGGGAAGGAGGAGAAGCTGCGCCTGGTGATCCGCGGCGGGCGTGACGCCATCCACGTGGCCGAGCGGCTCAAGGCGGAGAACGTGCCGGTGATCCTCACCTCGACGATGGCCGCGCCGGAGCGCTCCGACGAGGGGTACGACGACGCGTACACCACGCCTGCCAAGCTGTACGCGGCCGGCGTCAAGTTCGCGATCTCGGGCGGCTCGGGCGCGCTGTACAGCGATCGCCTGCCCTGGGAGGCCGGCGTGGCCGTCGGCTTCGGCCTGCCGGAGGCGGAGGCGCTCAAGGCGGTGACGATCAACGCC
>JAOUHR010000426.1 GCA_029884515.1 Gemmatimonadota bacterium | reverse complement strand
GCATCTCGTGCAGGAGCGAGCTCGCCTGGCGGTGGAAGCCGAGGAACACCACTTCACGGCCGTGCCGGCGTGCGTCATCCTCCACGCGCCCGTCGGGGAGCCCGAAGCGGCGCAGCATCGGCGCGGCCGCCAGGTAGAGGCCGTGGTTGTTCATGATGCCGTACGTCGAGAACACCGACGTGATGAGCAGCGTCCAGACGACCACGGCCAGCACGGGCGGGCCGATGTGGCCGAGACCCACCCCGAGCGTGCAGATCACCAGCGAGAACTCGGAGATCTGCGCGAGGTTCACCGCGGGCACGACCGAGCCACGGATCCCCATGCCCTGCCAGAGCAGCAGCGGGGTGATCGTGACGAGGCGGGAGACCACCACGAAGAGGGCGAGGCCCGCCGCGACGCCGACGGTGGCGAGGTCCGGACGCGGAAGCTGGCTGCCCAGCGCGACGAAGAAGAGGGTGATGAAGAAGTCGCGGAGGCTGACCACCTTCGCGGTCACGTCGAGGCTGTACGGGAAGGTCGAGAGCGCGACGCCCGCGAGCAGCGCGCCCATCTCCTTCGAGAGTCCGAGTTCCGCCGAGACGAGCACGATCGTGAAGCACCAGGCGAGTGCCCCGAGCACCAGCAGCTCGGGACGCGTGCTCATCTGGCGGAAGAGCGGCCGGAGCCCGAACCGGGTGGCCCCCAGCGCCAGCAGGACGAGGGCGACTCCCTTCGCTCCCTGCCAGAGGACTGCACTGAGCGCGGGCGACTCCAGCTGGGACTGGAGGGCGAGGAAGAGGATGGCCCAGATGTCCTGGAAGACCAGGATCCCGAGCGTCAGTCGCCCGGGCAGGCCGTCGAGTTCCGACTTGTCGGCGAGGAGCTTGACCACGATCATCGTGCTGGAGATCGCGCACGCGACGGCGAGGTAGAGCGTCGCGTAGCCGCCGCCGAGCGTGGGGGCCAGCCACGGGATGACCAGCAGGCCGAGCACGACGCAGAGCGCGAACTGCCCGAGGCCCGCGGCGGCGACGGCGCGACCCGCGTCGCGCAGCTTCTTCAGGTCGATCTCGAGACCGACCATGAAGAGCAGGAGGATCAACCCCAGCTCCGAGATCGGCACGATGTTCCCCGGGGCGATCCAGCCGAACCCCTCGGTGGGGCCCACGAGGATGCCGGCGACGATGTAGCCCAGGATCAGCGGCTGGCGGAGCGCGCGCGCGATGATCGCGCAGAGCGTCGCGGCCACGACCGCGACGGCGATCTCCGTCAGCAGGTGGTCGTGCACGCGCTACAACCGCGCCACCCAGCGCTCCACGAGCGCGCAGAACGCTCCTGCGGCCCGCGCGCCCACCTCCATCACCTCGGCATGGTCGAGCGGCGCCGCCGTGATCCCTGCCGCGTGGTTCGTGATGCAGGAGATCCCGGCCACCTCCATGCCGAGCGCGGCCGCCACGATCACCTCGGGCACGGTGCTCATCCCCACCGCGTCCGCGCCGAGCCGCTCGAGCATCCGCACCTCCGCCGGCGTCTCGTACGAGGGGCCGAGCAGTCCCGCATAGACGCCGGACCGGAGCGCGACGCCGGTCTCGCCCGCCGCCGCCTCGAGCAGCGTGGCCAGTCGTGGCGTCCAGGGCGCACTCATGTCGGGGAAGCGCGGCTCGCCGGGCTCGAGCGGCCCGATCAGCGGGTTCCGGAACATCAGGTTGATGTGGTCCGCGATGCGCATCAGGTCGCCGGGGGCGAAGGTGCGACGGATGCCGCCGGCCGCGTTCGAGAGGAAGAGCACGCGCGCGCCGAGCGCGTGCACCACGCGCACCGGGAAGGCGGCCGTCCGCGCGTCGTGCCCCTCGTACATGTGGAAGCGGCCGGCCAGCAGCAGCACCTCACGTCCGGCGAGCGTCCCGTGGAGGAGCTCCCCGCGATGGCCCTCCACGTTCGGCGCGTGGAAGCCGGGGATCTCGGCATACGGGACGCGGGTGGCGTCCGCGAGCCGTTCGGCGAGCGCGCCGAGTCCGGACCCGAGGACGATCGCCGCGACGGGCGACCGGACGCCGAGCCTTGACCGCACGGTCTCGGCCGCGTGCGTGGCGGCCGCCGCTCCGACCGCCACCGGAGCGCGGTGTCCCGGCGCGGCGGCCCCACGACTCAGGCGGCGCGCGCTCATGCGACCGGCGCCCCGAACGCCGCGAGTTCCTCGTCGAAGCGCGCGAGCAGCGCGACCTTCGCATCGTCGGGCAGGAAGGCGCCCACGAAGCCGTTCCGCGCGAGCGTCGCGAGTTCCCCCAGCGTGAAGGCGAGGTGCTTCGCCGCCAGCCCATACTCGGTGACGAGATCGGTGCCGCTCATCAGCCTGTTGTCGGTGTTGAGCGAGACCTGGAGGCCGGCATCGAAGTAGCGCCGCAGCGGGTGCGTGTCGAACGAGGCGGCCGCGTGGGTCTGGATGTTGCTGGTGAGGCAGCACTCGATGCCGATGCCCTGCTCGCGCACGGCCTCGAGCAACGCGGGATCCTCGCCGAGCCGCGTGCCATGCCCGATGCGGTGCACGCGGCACGAGTGGAGCGCGTCCGCGACCGACTCCGCGCCCGCGCCCTCGCCGGCGTGGCAGGTGCACG
>JAOUHR010000056.1 GCA_029884515.1 Gemmatimonadota bacterium | reverse complement strand
CTCGAGAAGCAGAAGGAGGGGAAGAAGCGGATGAAGCAGGTCGGGGCCGTGGAGATCCCGCAGGAAGCCTTTCTCGCGGTGCTGCAGGTCGACTAGGGACAGATGGGAGGGGGGAGGTGTGAGAGGTGAGGATCGGCAGCAGCGCCGGCAGCGGCGCGCCCCCTTACCCCTCCCACTCCCATCTCATTCCTGCCTCTCGCGAACTCCGTCGTATATCGCTTCCAGGACCCGCGTCTGCCGCGCCAAGTCGAAGTTCTGCTCCATGTGCGCCCGCGCCGCCTTGCTCATCCGCTGCCGGAGCGCGGGATCCTTCAGGATCGTGATCAGGTGCCGCGCCAGCGCTGCTTCGTCGCCGGGCGCGAAGAGGAAGCCGGTCTTCCCATCCACCGCGCCCTCCGCCGTCCCCCCCGACGTCGAGACCACCACCGGCAGCCCGCACGCCTGCGCCTCGAGGAAGGTGAAGGGCAATCCCTCGGCGTTGCCGCGCGCATCGACCACGCTCGGGCCGCAGAGCACCGTCGCGCGGCGCATCAGGGCGTTCACCTGCACCGGGGTCTGCACGCCGAGGAATCGCACGGGGAGGTCGAGCGCCTGCGCGGCGGCCTCGAGTTCGCCGCGCAGTTCACCGTCGCCGGCGATCACCAGTTCCGCGCCGGGCACCGCGCGGCGCACCTCGGGCATCGCGCGGAGCAGGTGGATCACGCCCTTCTTCGCCGCCAGCCGGCCGACGAAGAGCACCTGCGCCTTCTCCGGCGGCTCCGTGGAGGGCACGAACTTCGTGGTGTCCACGCCGGTGTAGTGCGTCCGCACCTTCTCCGGCGGGCATCCGGCCTCGCGCAGCTTCACGGCGAGGAACTCCGAGACGCAGAGCACCCGGTCCGCCGCGGCGAAGGCGCGGCGACGGCGCGCGACCTCGGCGGCGCTCTTCGGCGTGACGGTGATGTCCATGCCGAGATAGGTCACGATGAGGGGAACGCCGAGCGCGCGGGCGATGCTGTGCGCGGGGATCGCGCTGGAACCGAAGAAGGCGTGCACCAGCGTGGGCGTCGTGGCCGCGATCGCGCGCACCCACCGCGCGGGCGCGCGGCCGGCGTACTTCACCATCGCCTTGCCGAGCGGGGGGAAGGCGCTGTGGTCGGCGAGGAGCACGCGCTCACGTCCCTCGACGTACCGTGCGCCCCGCGCGTCGAGCTCGTACCCCACGTACACCGGCGCGTAGCGGTGGAGCGCCATCGTCTGCGACGCGATGAACGTCTCCGACCAGGGGAGGATCCGGCGGCGGAAGACGACGACGCGAGGCGCGCCGGGCTCGGGCATCAGCGCGCCGGCGCGCCGGCGGCGGCGCCCAGGTGCCGGTCCAGCCCGATCGGCGTGCGATGGATCTTGAGTTTCGCCACCTCGTCGCGGATCGCGCGGTTCCGCGCCATCGCCGCGGCGTTGCGATACCCGCGCGGATGGTCGAGGTGCACCACGAGCGCGCGGTGGCGGAGCTGGCGGCCGCGCACGCCCGCGTTCTCGAGCCGCTCGCCGAGCTCGCGGTCGAGGCCGCCGTACTCGAGCCGCTCGTCGAACCCGTTCACCGCGACCAGGTCGTCGCGCCAGGCGCTGGAGTTGTGGCCGTTGAAGGTGGGCGCCGTGGTGGTGATCATGTCGAGCAGCACCGAGGTGAGCGGGCCCCACCGCATCCGCGAGAGGCGGCGCGAGCGGCGCGTGCCGTGCGCGCGCAGCCACCTGTAGTCGGTGGCGTTCCCCGCGAGCACGTCCTCCTTGGTGATCAGCCGGCTCGTCTCGATCGGCAGCTTGAGGTAGCCGCCCGAGAGGAACGACCCGCGCCGCGCGTTGGCGTGGTGCACCAGCAGGAGGTCGGGGCGCGGGATGCAGTCGCCGTCGGTGAAGAAGAGGTACTCCCCCTCGGCCACCGCGATCGCCGCGTTCAGGATGGTGCACTTCCGGAACCCCTGGTGCTCGTGCCAGACGTGGCGCAGGGGGTAGCCGAGCTGTGGCGTGAGGCGCGCGAGGAGCTCGCGCGTCCGGTCGTCGCTGCCGTCGTCGGCGACGAGGAGCTCGAAGTCGCGGAACGTCTGCGCCTCGAATCCCCAGAGCACCTTCTCGAGCCACTCCGGCTGGTTGTACGTGGTGACGACGACGGACAGGCGCATGGGATGCTGTTACATTCGTGGGGCCGCGAGCGGCGTCGCGCGGCGCATCCGCGGAAGATAGCCGACCCCGCGGGGCGAGGACACCCGAGGCCGACTGCCGGACGAGGAGGGAGGCGTGGCGCAGCAGGGGCGTGGCAGGGCAGGCCGGGGCGCCACCGACGGCGATCCCGCGGACACGCGCTACATCGTGGGCGTGGACCTCGGCGGCACCAACATCGTCTTCGGCGCGATGACCGTGGACGGCACCCGGCAGTTCGCGATGCACACGGTCCCGACGCACGCCGAGCTGGGCGCAGACGGCGTCGTCGGACGCATCGTGGAGGGGGTCGAGCGCGTGATCGCCGAGACGCGGGCCACCACCGGCGCCGCGCGGGAGCGGTTCCTCGGCGTCGGCATCGGCTCCCCCGGCCCGCTCGACCGCGAGCGCGGGATCGTGATCGTCACGCCCAACCTCGGCTGGCGCGACTTCCCGCTGCGCGACCGCGTGCAGGACGGCGTGAAGCTCCCGGCCACGCTCGACAACGACGCGAACTGCGCGACGCTGGGCGAGTGGTGGATCGGCGCGGCCAAGGGCGCGCGCCACGTGGTGGGGCTCACCATCGGCACGGGCATCGGCGGCGGGCTCATCCTCGACGGCAAGCTCTACCACGGCGCGAGCGACGTGGCCGGCGAGCCGGGGCACGCCACCATCGACTCCACGGGGCGGCGCTGCAAGTGCGGTAATTATGGATGTCTCGAGGCCTACGCCTCCGGCCCGGCGATCGCCGAGCGCGCCCGCGAGGCGTTGGCGGGGGGCGAGCCCTCGATCCTCCCGCAGATGGTGGGGGGCGACCTGGCGCGGATCACCGCGGCGACGATCTACGACGCGGCGCAGCAGCTCGACGCGCTCTCCGTGCAGGTGGTGCGCGACACCGCGCGATTCCTCGGCACGGGGATCGCCAACCTGCTCAACATCTTCAACCCCGAGGTGGTGGTGCTCGCCGGCGGCGTGACGCAGGCGGGCGAGGCGCTCTTCGAGCCGCTGCGCGCGGAGGTGCGGCGGCGCGCCTTCAAGCCGGCGGTGGACGCCTGCCGCATCGTGCCCGGGATCCTCGAGGGGAACGCCGGCGTGGTGGGCGCGGTGGGGACGTTCGCGCAGTGGCACGGGCTGATGTGAGGACGCCGTCGCGGACGCGGTGGTGCGCGTGAGCGCAGAGGCGACGCCGCGACGCCGGCGCGTCGGCGTGATCGGCACCTTCGTGTGGGACATCATCCACGGCCGCGACGCGCGCGGCGTGCGGAGCGCGCCGGTGGAGGAGTGGGGCGGCATCACCTACGCCCTGAGTGCCGCCGACGCCGCGCTCGGGCCCGACTGGGAACTCGTGCCGCTCGTGAAGGTCGGCGGCGACCTCGCGCACGAGGCGCGGCGGTTCCTCGGCGGCCTCCGCCGCGTCGCCGCCGACGCGGCGCCGATCGAGGTGCCGCAGCGCAACAACCGGGTGGAGCTCGTCTACCACTCCGACGAACGGCGGAGCGAGGTGCTCTCGGGCGGCGTGCCGGGATGGACCTGGGCGGGGCTGCAGCCGCTCGTCCGCGACCTCGACGCGCTCTACGTGAACCTGATCAGCGGCTTCGAGCTCGACCTGGGGACGGCGCAGCTGCTGCGCCAGCACTTCAAGGGGCCGATCTACTGCGACCTGCACTCGCTGGTGCTGGCGGTGGAGGCGGACGGGCTCCGCACCTACCGGCCCCTGCCGGAGGTGGCGGCCTGGTGCGCCTGCTTCGACTTCCTGCAGGTGAACGAGGACGAGCTCGCGATGCTCGCGCCCGACGGGCTCGCGCTGGCGGCGACGGCGATGGCGGCCGGCGTGAGGAACCTCGTCGTGACGTTGGGGCAGCGCGGGGTCGTCTATTTCGCGGAGGCCGGGTTCGACCGGCTCGCGGACCTGCGCGGTGCGCAGGTGGCCGGGCCGCTGCGCACCGCGCTCGTGCCTCCGTCAGCCGCGAGGGTGACCGATGCGGGCGATCCGACCGGATGCGGGGACGTGTGGGGCGCGACCTATTTCTCGCGACTGCTCGCGGGTGATACATTGTCCGTGGCGATGCGCCGCGCCTGCGACGCCGCCGCGCGCAACGTCGAGCACCGAGGGGCCACCGGCCTCGCCCACCACCTACGGGGAGAACTGCACCCGCTGTGACCGACGTCATCACGCTTCCCGCCGCACTGGACGAGCAGAGCTTCGAGTCGGTCATCGAACAGCTCGCTCCGCTGGCCGACGACGCGAAGCTGCTCGTGGACGCGCGGCACTGCCGGTTCGCCACCCCGTACGGCCTCACGGCCCTCCTCTGCCTCGCGCAGACGCGCCTCGAGAAGCCCGACTTCGCGCCCCCGGAGGACGACCAGGTCTCCTCGTACTGGGCCCGCTCGAACTTCTTCCGCTACGCCGAGGAGCTCTACACGATGCGCGGCGCGACGCCGCGCCCGCGTGCCTCGGGCGACTCCGACGTCCTCCTCGAGGTGACCCCGGTCGCCAGGAGCGAGGACGTGCACGGGATCGTCAGCCGGATCCAGGAGAAGGCGACCCAGATCCTCACCACCAAGCTCGACCTCGAGCCGCGGGCCACGATGGGCTTCGCGATGACGCTCTCCGAGGCCTGCTCGAACATCATCGAGCACGCGCAGCGCGGCGGGTGGGTGATGGTGCAGCGGTACAACTGGGGGAAGCGCCGCGTGGGGCGCGACGTGGTGCAGATCGCCGTCTGCGACGCCGGCATCGGCTTCCGCGCCTCGCTCGAGACGAGCCGCGCCCGCGCCCTCGCCGACCGGTGGGACGACGCCATCGCGCTCGAGAGCGGCGTGATCCAGGGCGTGAGCCGGCTGCAGGACCCCGGGCGCGGGCAGGGCCTCAAGGGGATCCGCGGGTACGTGCACCGCTTCGACGGCAAGCTCACCGTGCGCAGCGGCCGCGCGCGCATCGCGCCGATCATCCCCGAGTGGGACGAGGACGTGCCGCGGCAGGATTCCCTGCCCGTCTTCGCCGGCACGCAGCTGCAGGTGATCATCCCCAAGCGGCTGGCCCGGCCATGACCGGGCCATCGAGGGGCGCATGACGCACATCTCCGTGCACTCCGCCCTGCAGGCGTCGCTCGACGCGCCCTACTCCGACCTGGTGACGCGCCGCACCGGCGCCGCGGTCCGCACCGTGATCGAGCACCAGCTCTCGGGGCTCGCCGACGGGTCGGTGGCCTTCCTCGACTTCTCCCGCATCGGCGTGCTCGACCGCTCCTGCGCCGACGAGTTCGTCGCGAAGCTCATGCTCCCGCTCTCGAACGACCACCCGAGCCGCGACGGCTACGTCGTCTTCCACGGCGTGAACGAGCTGCACCTCGAGATCATCGAGTCCGTGCTCCTCGCGCATGGGCTGGCGCTCGTGGTCCAGTTCCCCGACGGCGCCGCGCGCCTCGTGGGGGCGGTGACCGACGTCGAGCGCCGCCTCTGGGAGCTGGTGATGCGGCAAGGCTGGTGCCCGGCGGAGCGGCTCGCCGCCGAAGCGGGGATCACCCCCGACGAGGCGCAAGGCCAGCTCGAGGGCCTCGCGCGTCGCCGCCTCATCCGCCGGGACGCTGACGCCTTCGCCCCCCTCGGCGCGGCGGCCTGATGAGCCGCGCCTTCCTCCCGCTGCAGGTCGTGGGCTTCATCGCGACGCGCCGCACCGACGAGGAACGCGGGCCGCAGATCCGCATCCGTCCGGACGACGCCATCCAGCGCCTCATCGACGACGGGGAGCTCGTCTGGGTCTACGGGCCCCGCCGCCACGAACTCGCCCCCGCGGTGTATGACGAGACACTCCCGCGCGGAGGGGTGGTCGCGCGCGACCTCGCGGGGCTCGCCATCACCGAGGTGGTGCGGCTCGTGAAGATGGACATCGACCACCGTCCGGTCATCACCAAGAATCTCGCCTGAGGTCTCCCGTGTCCCGAGCGAAGTCGAAGGCCCCCGCCACGCTCGCCCGTCCGTCCATCGCGACGCTCGCCATCCACGGGGGTCGCGAGGCGCACCGGCCGGGCGACCCGGTGGTCGAGCCCCTCGTCCAGTCGGTCAACCACGTGCAGGCCCTCGGCACCGAGGAGGGCCTCAAGTACACGCGGTACGGCAACACGCCCAACGCCGAGCGCGTGCAGAGGCGCCTCGCCCTCCTCGAGGGCGCCGAGGCCGCGCTCGTGCTCTCGAGCGGCATGGGGGCGACCGCGTGCGCGCTGCTCGCCCTGCTCCGCCCCGGCGACCACCTGCTCTCCTCGATGTACATCTACGGCGGCACGCACCGGCTCTTCCTCGAGGAGTTCGCCAGCATGGGGATCGAGGTGACGCTCGTGGATCCCTTCGAGCCGCGCTCCTTCCGCAAGCGCGTGAAGAAGGAGACGCGGGCGATCTTCGTCGAGTCACCGGTGAACCCCACCTGCCGCGTGATCGACCTGCGCCCCATCTCGTACCTGACCAAGGAGGAGGGGCTCGCGCTCGTGGTGGACTCCACCTTCGCCAGCCCGGTCAACTTCCGCCCCATCGAGATCGGCGCGGACGTGGTGATCCACTCCGCCACCAAGTACCTCAACGGCCACCACGACGTGCTCGCCGGCGCCGTGATGGGCTCGCAGTCCTACATCGACGAGGTGCTGCAGAAGGAGATGCTCTGGGGCCAGACCCCCGACCCCTTCGCGCTCTGGCTCCTCGAGCGCGGGCTCAAGACGCTCGACGTGCGCGTGCAGCGCGCCAACGAGTCGGCGATGCGGATCGCCACCTGGGCCGAGGGACGCAAGGAGGTGGAGAAGGTGCACTACCCCGGGCTCGAGTCGCACGAGGACCACAAGGTGGCGTCGGAGATCCTCGATGGGTTCGGCGGCATGCTCTCGCTCGAACTCACCGGCGGAGGCAAGGCGGCGGAGCGTTTCCTCCGCAAGCTCCGGCTCGTCACCCATGCGCCGAGTCTCGGCGGCGTGGACACGCTCGTCTGCGAGCCCCGGTACACCTCACATGCGAAGATGACGTCCGCCGAGCGGGCGCTGATCGGGATCCCCGACGGGACCCTCAGGCTGAGTGTCGGCCTCGAGGATGCCGACGACCTGATCGCCGACCTCGAGCAGGCCCTCAAATGACCCGATGATCCGCTTCACCCACGTCTCCAAGCAGTATCCGCGCGGCGGCCCCGCCCTCGACGATGTCTCCTTCCACCTGAGCCGCGGCGAGTTCGCCTTCCTCACCGGCCCGAGCGGCGCCGGCAAGAGCACCATCCTCAAGCTGATCTACGTCGGCGAGCGCCCCACCCATGGCGAGGTGCGGGTCGCCGGCCAGAGTTCGGCCGTGATGACGCGCAAGGACATCCCCGAGCTCCGCCGCCGCATCGGCGTGGTGTTCCAGGAGTTCCGCCTGCTCGAGGACCGCACGGCGGAGCAGAACGTCGCCTTCGCGCTCGAGGTGATCGGCACGCCGCGCGCGCAGATCGGGCCCAAGGTCGCGCGCGTGCTCACCCAGGTGGGGCTCGCGGCCAAGGCCACCTCGCTGCCGCACGAGCTCTCGGGCGGCGAGCAGCAGCGCGTGGCGATCGCGCGCGCGCTCGTGAACGACCCCCTCATGCTCCTCGCCGACGAACCCACCGGAAACCTCGACGACCGGGCGACGCGCGGGATCTTCCAGCTCCTGCGCGAGATCAACGCGCTCGGCACGGCGGTGCTCATGGCGTCGCACGACCTGAACCTCGTGCGCTCCACGCCCTACCGCACGCTCGAGATGAACCACGGCAGGCTCGTCTTCGACTCCGGCGCCTCCGAGCCGCCGCCGGCCGCGCCGGTCTCGCCCGCGGCCTCCACGCGGGCCGTCTCGTGAACCTCGCCGTCCGCGAGGCCTTCCGCGCCTTCAACCGCGCGCCGATGCTGAGCGCGCTCAGCGTCACCACCATCGCCTTCTCGCTCTTCGCGTTCGGGCTCTTCGGGCTCGTCGCGGTGAACATGCGCGCGGCGCTCGACCAGGTGGAGGAGCGCGTCGAGGTGCGCGGCTTCGTGGCCGAGGGCACCGCACCCGAGGCCACCAGCGCCGCCGTGGGCGACGTGGCCGCCTTCCCCGAGGTCGCGAGCGTCCGCCTCGTGACCGAGGTGCAGGCGCTCGAGCGGGCGCGGCGCGAACTCCCCGAGTTCCAGGACGTGATCGAGGCGGGGATCCTCCCGGCGTCGATCGAGGTGCGGCTCAAGGAAGGGCATCGCGACCCCGAGACCGTGCGCGCGATCGCGCGACGCCTCTCCGCATACGACTTCATCGACGACATCCGCTATGGCGAGGAGTGGGTCGAGAAGCTCCACCGACTGCGCAACATCGCCACCGGGGTCGGCATCACGCTCGGCCTCATCTTCGCCGGCGTGGCGGTGATCATCATCGGCTCGACCATCCGCATGGCGGTGCTCGCGCGGAGCCGCGAGATCCACATCATGCGGCTCGTCGGCGCGACCGACGGGTTCATCCGCGCACCCTTCCTGATCGAGGGCTTCCTCAAGGGCCTGCTCGGCGGGGTGCTCGCACTCGTCCTCACCTTCCTCACGTACGCGTTCGTCGGCCAGTACCAGGTGCAGGCGATGTACT
>JAOUHR010000425.1 GCA_029884515.1 Gemmatimonadota bacterium | reverse complement strand
ACGCCGTACTGCTCGACCTGCGTGACCCGCGCGCCCGACTTGCGCAGGTGATAGGAGATCCAGGTGCCCCAGGCACCCGCTCCCACCACGACCACGTGGCCCGACGCGCGCGCGCGGCCCTGCCGGATGGCGGCCGGGAGTTCGGCGCCGAGTGCGGGTGCGGCCGCGAAGCCGCCGGTGAGGAGGGCGCCGGTGCCGACCCCGGCGAGGCGCAGGAAGTCGCGGCGCGGGAGTTCGGGGGCGACGGGGTCGCGGTCGGATGACTCGGGAGCGTCGGACATGTCGGGGGTGGTCGGTTCTGATCGGGTCGCGCCGGATGGGCGCCGGCGCGCGGGATGACTCGAGACTCGGGTGCACCGAGACTCGCGCGAAGATGTGGCGCGCGACGGAGGTTGGCAATCGCGTCGCGCCGATCCGCGCGCACGTCCGGCGAGACGGCTCCCCTCCCCGGCCCCGCTTGCATGGGCACCGTCGAAGGGACACCTTCCGTGCCGATGGCACCGCTCGCCCACCCCCAGACCGTCCGGCTCCGCCGGCGACCCGTGCTCCGTCGCGCGACCCGCGCGCTCGCGGTGGCGCTGGCGGGCGCACTCGGCGCCGGCGTGTTGCTCCCCGGATCCACCCGGGCACAGGGCCCCGCCATGCCCGACCCCGCCGCCCAGCAGATCGACATCGGGCAGCAGTGGTTCCGTGCCCGTTGCGTGGAGTGCCACGAGAAGGGCGACCTCACCAACGCGAACTTCCAGCTCAAGTGGTCCGGCCAGAGCGCCTTGGACCTCGTGGACCTGATCCAGCGCACCATGCCGGACGATGAGCCCGGCGCCCTCACGCGCGGCACGTACGTCGCGATCGTCACCTACTTGATGAAGCTCAACGGCATGTCGGCCGGCACCGCCATGCTCGCCTCCGACAGCACCGCGCTGCGCGGGGTGCGCCTCGAGTTCGCGCGCACCGCCGCGCAGACCCCCCCACACTGACCCCCGAGCCACCCATGCGCCCGATCTCCCTCGCCCTCCGTGCCCTCGCGATGTTCGCCATCGCCGCGCTGACCGCCGCTCCCGCCTTGGCGCAGGGCAACGCGCGCACACCGGTCGGCAACCCCTCGGCGACACTCACCCCCGCGGTCCGCGTGGGCGACATCGTCTACACCTCGGGCCAGCTCGGCCTGAGCCGCGATCCCGCCGACTCGACGATCCAGCGCCAGACCCGCCTCGCGCTCGAGAACATCAAGCGCGTGCTGGAGCAGGCCGGCACGCGGATGGACCTCGCGATCAAGTGCACCGTCTTCCTCGTGGACGTCGGCGACTTCGCGGGGATGAACTCCGTCTACGCCGAGTTCTGGCCGTCGTCGCCGCCGGCGCGGAGCACGGTGGTGGCGAAGGCGCTGGTGGTCGCCAGCGCGAAGATCGAGATCGAGTGCATGGCCGCCATGCCAGCGCGGTAGGGACGCTGCGCCGGGCGCGGCGCGCGCCGCGCCCGGATACCGTCAGGCCGAGCCGCCCACCGCGCGCCGGAGCGCCGCGGTGCTCAGGTTCCCACCGCAGATCACGATCGCGACGCGCTTGCCTTCCAGCTGCGGCGCGAGCCGCCGCAGTCCGGCGAGTCCCGCCGCGCCCGCGCCCTCGGGCACGTTGTGCGTGATCCGCAGCAGGTCGCGCACCGCGGCGTACATCTCGTCGTCACTCACCGTGACGAACCCCGCGAGCCCGGCGCGCAACGCGCCGAACGTGAGCTCGTACGCGGAACCCGTCGCGATTCCCTCGGCGAAGGTGTCGATGGGCTGCCCCGTGAGGCGCTCACCGCGCCGCCAGCTCTCGTACTGCGCCGGCGCGCCCGCGGCGCCCACCGCGTAGACCTGCAGGTCCGGCTTCCGCGATGCCGCGACCGTGAGCGCGCCCACCGACTGCGACCCGCCGCCGAGGGCGATCACGAGCGCGTCGAGCTCCGGTTCCTGCGCGAGGATCTCGAGCGTCATCGTGCCCGCGCCAGCGATCACGAGGGGGTCGTTGGTGGAGTGCACGAGGGCGAGGCCCCGCTGCGCGCGGATCCGCGCGCAGGCGCTCACCGTCTCCTCGTACGTGGCTCCGACCTCCACGAGCTCGGCCCCGAGCGCGCGGATGGCCGCGTTCTTCTCCGGGTTGTTCCCCTCCGGCACGCAGATGGTCACCGGCGTGCCCGTCATGCGCCCCGCGTAGGCGATGCCCTGCCCGTGGTTACCGGTGCTCGCGCCGATCACGCCCTGCCGGATCTCGGCGGCGTCTCGCCCGAGGATCGCGTTGAGGCCGTTCCGGATCTTGAAGCTCTGCGTCGGCTGGTGGTTCTCGTGCTTCACCGAGATGCGGATACCGTGTCCGACCAGCTCGTCCAGGAGCGGGTAGCGGCGGAGCGGCGTCGGCGCCAGGTGCGGCCGCAGCCGCTCCTGCGCCGCGAGCACGTCCGCGAACGTGATCGGCAGCGCGGCACGCAACGCGTCGGCCGGCTGCGCGGGTGTCGGCGCAGCGCTCACCGGCTGTGCTTGTACATCAGGTCCACCAGCTCGTCGTACATGGCCTCGGCTTCCGCGTCCCCCGTCCGGATCGCCGACGTCGCGCAGTGCTTCAGGTG
>JAOUHR010000424.1 GCA_029884515.1 Gemmatimonadota bacterium | reverse complement strand
TCTCCAAGAACGACGGCATCTCCGCCTGGTCCACGATCGTCTCGCTCGCCGAGTCGCCGAAGCAGCCGGGCCTGCTGTATGTGGGCACCGATGACGGCCTCGTGCAGATGACGCGCGACGGCGGCAAGACCTGGACGAACATCACGAGCCGCCTCCCCGGCTTCCCGGCGGGCGCCTTCATCTCCGAAGTGGTGCCCTCGGCGTTCGACGTCGGCACCGTCTACATCACCGTCGACAACCACCGGCTGAACGACTTCGCGCCCTACGCCTGGGTCAGCTCCGATTTCGGCGCGACCTTCCGCGCGATCAACGGCGGCCTCGCCGGCGAGGTGGTCCGCACGCTCACCGAGGACACCAAGAACGCCGACGTGCTCTACGTCGGCACGGAGACGGGCATCTTCCTCACCCTCGACCGCGGCCGCACCTGGCGCCGGCTCAAGGCGAACCTGCCCACCGTGCGCGTGGACGAGATCACCATCCACCCGCGCGACAACGCGATGCTCGTCGCGACGCACGGCCGCTCGATCTTCGTGCTCGACCACCTCGAGCCGATCCAGGAGTACACCAGGACCGTGGCGGCATCGGAGTCGAGGCTCTTCTCCATCCCCGCGGCACTGCAGATGAAGGGCAAGGACGACCGGAACGACGAGTTCTGGGGGCACCAGACCTTCATCGGCGAGAACCCGCCCAACGACGCGGTGATCCAGTTCAACGTGAAGGGCTCGGCCAAGGCGCTGCTGGTGCGCATCTCCAGCGGCACGCAGATGGTGCGTGAGGTCGCGGTGCCGGCCAACAAGAACAAGGCGGGCATCCAGACGGTCTGCTGGGACATGCGCTCCTCGCCGAACGAAGCCGTGGCCGGCGCGGCTGCCGGTGGGTTCGGCGGCCGTGCTGGTGGCGGTGGTGGCGCGGGCGGTGGACCCGGCGGACCGGGTGGCGCTCGTCCCGTCCCCGGCGTTCGCGCACCGCTCCCCACACCCGGGTACCTGCCGCTCAATCCCTGCGCGGCCGGCGGCCCTGATGGCGGCCCGGGAGGTGGTGGTGGTGGCGGCGGCTTCGGCGGCTTCGGCGGGGGCGCCAACGCGGGCCCCTACGTGACGCCAGGCAACTACACCGTGGCGCTCGTCGCCGGCGGCAAGGTGATCGACTCAAGGCCGATGCGCGTGATCGGCGACCCGGAGGTCAGGTTCGCCGTCGCCGAGCGCGCGGCGTACGACAAGCTGGTGACCGACCTGCACGCGGCGCAGGGCCGCGGCAATGCGGTGGCCTCCCGCCTCAACACGCTCGGCACGCAGATCGCCATCGCGAAGTCGAAGCTCGACTCGACCAAGAACGTGAGTGACGCCGCGAAGGCGAAGCTCGACGCGCTCGAGCAGGCGTTCGATGGGATCCGCGTGAAGTTCGGCGTCGCCGAAGGGCGGGTGCCGGGCGCGCGGCCCACGCCTGGCCAGGGCGGCGGCGGTGGAGGCGGCTTCGGCCGCGGCGGCGGGAACCCCGACGACGCGCTGGGGCGCGTGGGGATCGTGAAGAACGCGCTGATCGGCGTGTGGGAGGCGCCCAGCGCGGGCACCCGCGCCCAGGCGATGGCCGCCACCGCCGCGCTCGAGGCGGCGATGAGGGAGGCGCCGGCCGTCTTCGGCATGGTGGCCGGGGTGAACGACGCCCTCAAGCCCTCGGGGCTCACGCTGCAAGTGCCCTGACCGACCGCAGGGTCGAAACGCCCCGTCCGGCCGATGGCCGGACGGGGCGTTTTTCGTGTGGCCCCGTTAACTTGGGATCGTATGGCGCCCCTGCCACCGGGGCCGCGCCTCCACTCCAATCGCAGGGATCCCGAGATGACCCGCACCCGCAGGACATTCCTGGCTTTGATCGCCGTTGCCCTCGCCTCGACCGTCGCGCTCGCCGCCGTCGTCGCGCACGACCTCACCGGCACCTGGACCTTCATCGTCGTCACCGAGAACGGCACCGGCACGCCCACCGTCACGCTCAAGCAGGAGGGCGAGAAGCTCACCGGCACCTACGCCTCGCAGATGCTCGGCACCCGCGCGCTCGAAGGCTCCGTGAAGGGCGACTCGATGCGCTTCGTGCTCGCCAACACCGGCGGCGCGGACGCCGTGACGCTCACCTACGTGGGCGCGATCGTCGACAAGGACAACTTGAAGGGCGTCGTCGACTTCGGCGGGATGGGCGGCGCCACCTTCACGGCCGTGCGGAAGCAGTAAGCCGTCCGCCCAAACCGACGCGTCAGGAGACTCGCGCAGGCCCCGCGGGCTGGCTGAGCAGCAGGTCGAGCTTCTCGACCTCCACGCGTGCGCCCAGCCGGTCGAGGATTCCCCGCGCATGCTTCGCCAGGTTGCGCCCCTCCTGCAGGTGGCCCCGGCGGAACGCCAACTGGGCGAGGTCGCGCTGGGCGATGCCGAGCAGCAGGGGGCGCGAGAACAACTCCGACTGGGCGATCACGTCCAGCAAGAGTGACGTCGCCTCCTCCATCTTTCCCTCCGCGGCGAGCGCATTCGCGAGGATCCGCTGATCCTCCGTCACGCGCACCGGATCGTTCAGTTCCCGGTGCGCCTCGATCGCGATCTGCGCTTCGCGCACCGCCAAT
>JAOUHR010000423.1 GCA_029884515.1 Gemmatimonadota bacterium | reverse complement strand
CGAGTTGAGCTCCGCCGCACGCCCGGGGGCGAGCCAGATGACCGTGCAGAGCGCGCGCGAGTCGGTGAGCGAGACGCGGCGGCCGCCGGAAAGCTCGAACGAGACCCTCGCGTAGTCGGGGAGCGGCGCACTCCGCGCGGTGAACGCCCAGTCGCCGTTCAAGCGGAAGTGCACGAGGAGCGTGGCGCCGTCGTCGAGGGTGAGCAGTTGGTGCTTCCCCCGGCGTGCGACCTCGACGATGCGGCGGCCGCGGACGCGCCGGCGGTGATGCGCCGGCAGCCCGCGGCGCTGCGAGGCGTGATGCGCGCGCACCGCCTCCACCGTGCGGCCGCGCGCCACGCGCCGTAGCCGCTGCATCGCGAACTCGACTTCGGGGAGTTCCGGCATCGTGCGCCCTCCGGGAACGTTCAGGTGCGCGTGACCGCGACGCGAGGAACATAGCCGAGGCATGCGCCCGCGTGGGGGTTGTCGGAACGGCGCGGCAACCTAGCTTGGACGTGTCCTCTCGTGCGCCGTCCCCTCCCGATCCGCATGGCCAATCGCCAGTCGCCCCGATCGTTGCGGCACGAGTTCCAGCAGTTCGTGGAACGCGAGGTCGAGGACTACAAGAACTCGGTGTCCACCTCGTTCCTGCACAGCATCGCGACGGAGGCGGCCCGCGCATTGGACGAGGGCGCGCAGCTCGGCATGCGCGAGGTGCTGCTCGCCGACGAGGTGGACCGGATCATCGCGAAGCGGTTGCGGCTGCCGGGCTACGAAACGTGGCGCCGGCGGCGCCTCAAGAGCGCGAACGAGTTGCGGCGACCGGAGCATTGGGGGCTCCGTCCGGACACCCCGCTCGCGCAGGCCATCCCGGCGCACACCTCGGTGGCCTCGGTGCTCGTCGCGGGCGCGCGCGTGGAGGGTTCGGCGCTCTACTTCGCCGCGAACGGCTGCGAGGTGACGGCGATCGAGCCCGAGGCCGCGGTGGTGAACCGCGTGCTCAGCGCCGCGCGCGACGCGGGGCTCACGGAGAAGGTGCGCGGCTTCGCCGCGGACCTGGTGAGCTTCACACCGGACGGTCCGCTCGCCGCCGTGGTGTGCACGCCGGCCGCCTTCGCGGGGCTCTCGGCGTTCGAACGCGAGCAGGTGTTCCGGTTGCTGCAGCAGGCGACGAGCGATGGCGGCGTGCACCTGATCGAGACGCTGGTGGCCGGCCAGGCGCTGCTCACCGAGGATGAACTCCGGTCGCGCTACGACGGCTGGGAGATCTCGCTGGTTCCCGAGCCCGGCTCGACACGCACCTTCATGGCCAAGAAGCGTCCGGTGATGTAACGGAACGACACGGCTGTACGGAAGGCCTTGTGTCAGACTGCGACGACCGGCCCGTTCGTGTTCGCGAACAAGTCCCGTAACTCGTTGTCATTACAGGCAGTTAGGCATTCCCGTAACTGGCACTGCACGTGCGACGTCCTTCCATATGAAGAGCGGGTGCGTCCGCCCCGTTCGGAAGGTCCCCAGTCAGTTGAGTCGCGACATGAATCCCATCGTGCAGGCGGAACTCGAGCAGGAACCCATCGGCATCGTCATCTCCAGCGGCAGCCGCGAGGAATCGGCGCCGCGGTTCAGCGCGTTCATGTGGAGCCCTGTTCCGGACGAACCGGAGCTGGCGGCGAGCGGGAGCACGCGCGCGGCATAGGGACTTGAACGGAAGAGGTGAGGTGTGAGAGGTGAGGAGGCCGCCCGAACGGGCGGCCTTTCCTGTTTCCGGCGGCATCCGATTCGAACACCTCGCGACGACCCGCGCCGCCTCCCCACACCGCACGTCCGCGAGAGGTTCGCGAGAGGTTCGCGAGAGGTTCGCGAGAGGTTCGCGAGAGGTTCGCGAGAGGTTCGCGACGATCGTCGGAGGCCCGGACCGAAGGCCCGAACGCCACAAAGGGACCGGCGCGAGCGCCGATCCCTTTGTGTGTGAAGCAGAACCGCTGACTACTTCTTCTTCGCGGCCTTCTTCTTGGTCGACTTCTTCGCAGCCTTCTTCTTCTTGGCAGCCATGGTACTATCTCCTTGAAAGGAGGGGGTCATCCCGGCCGATCCCCCGGTGGATCGGTGGGTCATGCGGAAGCGCTAAGTCTCCCGCATCCTATACAGCCTCAGAGAGGCTGGTGAAGTTGAAATCACGCACCTTGATCGCCGGCATCGCAACGGCACCACCGGCTTCCGTTCCCGCCAACCGCTCGACTGGGCCGAGCATCTCGAGGTTGTTCAACATGAACAGCGGCGACTCGTTGAACCGCAAATTCGAAATCGCCCGCGAAATTCTCCCCTGTTCAATAAGATAAGTCCCGTCGCGTGTCAATCCCGTATAAAGGATAGTGCGTGGATCGACTTCGCGCAGGTACCACAAGCGGGTGACCAGAATTCCCCGTTCCGTCGACTTGATCATCGCGTCCATCGTCGCCGAGCCGCCGGACATCTTGAGCGACGTCGTACCGCCGGTCGGCGTCTTGCCCTGCTTCTTCGCCCAGAAGCGCGAGTACTGCAACTGCTTCAACTTGCCCTCTTCGACCCACACCTGGCGCGCGATCGGCATCCCTTCACCGTCGTACGGCTGCGCGAGCAACTGCGGGTC
>JAOUHR010000422.1 GCA_029884515.1 Gemmatimonadota bacterium | reverse complement strand
CCACGCTCATCCTGGTCCACCTACAGCATCGCTGCGCTGTGGATCGGGATGAGCGTGGTCATCACCACGTACACCCTCGCCTCCGGCCTCATGTCGCAGGGGATGGCCTGGTGGCAGGCGATGCTCACGATCTTGCTCGGCAACGTGATCGTACTGATCCCGATGATCCTGAACGCGCACGCGGGCACCCGCTACGGGATCTCCTTCCCCGTGATGTGCCGAGCCTCATTCGGCGTGCGGGGCGCCAACGTGCCTGCCCTGCTGCGCGCGGTGGTCGCTTGCGGCTGGTTCGGGATCCAGACGTGGATCGGCGCGCTGGCGCTCAACGCGCTGCTCACCGCCGCCTTCGCGGGGTGGGCATCGGTCCCCGCGAACGTCTCGATCGCCTTCGCCGCCTTCTGGCTGATCCAGGTGGCGATCATCGTGGGCGGCGTGGAGCGGATCAAGCTCCTCGAGAACCTCGGCGCCCCCATCCTGTTGCTGGGAGGCGTCACACTCCTCCTCTGGGGCATCCGGAACGGCGGCGGACTCGGCAACATCCTCACCGAGTCGGTGCGATTGCAGGGCACGGGGGATCATCGATCCTTCTGGGCACTGTTCCCCGCAGCACTCACGGCCAACGTCGGCTACTGGGCCACGCTCAGCCTCAACATCCCCGACTTCACGCGGTACGCGAAGGACCAGCGCTCCCAGATGCTGGGCCAGGCCCTCGGACTGCCGACGACGATGACCGCCTTCGCCTTCATCGGCGTGGCGGTCACGAGCGCGACGATCGTGATCTTCGGGGAGGCCATCTGGGACCCGGTCGTGCTGATCACCCGCATCGGCGGGCCGGCGACGATCATCGCTGCGACGGTGGTGGTGCTCATCGCGCAGCTCACCACCAACATGGCCGCGAACGTTGTCTCGCCGTCGAATGACTTCTCGAATCTCGCGCCCAGGCGGATCAGTTACGTCACCGGCGGCGTGATCACTGCGGTGCTCGGCATCCTCATGATGCCGTGGAAGCTGTACGCCGACGCGTCGGCCTACATCTTCACCTGGCTCCTGGGCTACTCCAGCCTCATGGGGGCGCTCGGCGGGATCCTCATCGCCGACTACTGGGTGCTCCGCAAGCAGGAACTGAGTGTCGAGGACCTCTTCCGCGAGCAGGGCGCGTACACCTACCAGCGCGGCGTGAACCCGCGCGCGATCGTGGCCCTCGTGCTCGGCGTCCTCCCCGTGGTCCCGGGCTTCCTTCGCGCGGCCTCCACGCCGGGCGGCCAGGTCATGAACCCGGGATTCCTCGACACGATCTACACGTACGCGTGGTTCGTCACCTTCGCGCTCAGCTTCATCTTCTACCTCGTCCTCATGCGACGGGACCGCGCCCCGGCCTGACCGGCGCGCGCTTCCCGGTCCTGCGCTCCTCCCACGCCCCCCACGATGCCACGCCTCGTCAAGATCGGACTCATCCAGGCCTCCCACGCCTGCGGCACGGGCGAGAAGCTCGAGATCATCCGGGACGCCAATGTCGCCAAGCACCTCGAGCTCATCGCCCAGGCGGGGCGCGAGGGCGTGCAGATGCTCTGCATGCAGGAGATCTTCACCGGCCCCTACTTCTGCGCTGAGCAGACGCCGCGCTGGTTCGATGCCGTGGAGCGCATCCCCGACGGGCCCACGACGAAGCTCATGCAGGAGCAGGCGAAGAAGCACCGGATGGTGATCGTGGTGCCACTCTACGAGGAGGACACCACGGGCGTCTACTACAACACGGCGGCCGTGATCGACGCGGACGGAACGTACCTCGGCAAGTACCGCAAGAACCACATCCCGCACTGCGCACCGGGCTTCTGGGAGAAGTACTACTTCAAGCCGGGCAACCTCGGCTATCCGGTGTTCGAGACGATGTATGGGAAGGTCGGCGTCTACATCTGCTATGACCGCCACTTCCCGGAGGGCGCACGCGCGCTGGGCCTGGGCGGCGCGGAGATCGTGTTCAACCCGTCGGCGACGGTGGCGGGGCTCTCGGAGTACCTCTGGAAGCTCGAGCAACCGGCACATGCGGTGGCGAATGCGTACTTCGTCGGCGCGATCAACCGCGTGGGCTACGAGGAACCCTGGCGCATCGGCGAGTTCTACGGCCAGAGCTATGTCTGCGACCCGCGCGGCCGGTTCGTCGCGCAGGCATCGCGCGACAAGGACGAGCTGATCACGGCTGAGGTGGACCTCGACCAGATCCGCGAGGTGCGCAACGTCTGGCAGTTCTTCCGCGACCGGCGACCCGACTCGTACGAGTCGCTGGTGGCACCGTAGGGGAGCGCGCCGTGCGGGTCGCCGCGCTGTACGACATCCATGGCAACCTCCCCGCACTCGAGGCGGTGCTCGCGGAAGTGCGCGAGGCCGGCGTGGAGCTCGTGATCGTGGGCGGCGACGTGATCCCGGGTCCGATGCCCACCGCATGCCTGGCGCTGCTCCGCAATTGCGGCGTCCCGATCCGCTGCCTGCGCGGGAACGGTGACCGCGAGGTCGCCACGAAGCGCGAGGGCAGGCCGTCGAGCACCGTCCCCGAGCGCTTCCGTCCCGTGATGGCGTGGGTCGCCTCGGCGATCAGCGACGAGGACGCGCGCTGGATC
>JAOUHR010000421.1 GCA_029884515.1 Gemmatimonadota bacterium | reverse complement strand
TGGCCGCAATGGTACCGGCCGTGCCGGCGCCAAGGATGACGATGTGGCGCATGCAATGCTCCCGTGTCGGGGTCCGGACGGGACTTCGCGGTCCCTCCTGCTTGAGGGTAGGACGGTCACGCGCCTCGTGAATCGGTGTTCCCGCCGCGTCCGGGTAGGCGTTTCCGCTACGGCGGTCGCGGTGTGCAAGTCCTTCGCCGACGGACGTCTCCTGAGCGAACCCACCGGGCGACCCCCGGCCACTCGCTCCCTGGAGACCTGCCATGTCCGCCATCCGCGCACGCCGCCGTGCCGTCCTCTTCCTGCTCGTCCTGCTCCCTCCCCTCGGCATCGCCGCCGGCTGCGACCGTGCCGCTCCCGAGCCGCCCAACGAGGTGGTCACGTCGGACGCGCCGCCGCCCGCATCGATGGCCCAGGCGGCGCGCGCCATCGGCGAGGTCTCCAACGGCGTGGGCGCGAGCACCGACGCACTCAAGGTCCATCGCGGCGACGACGAGCAGGTCACCCTGCCCTCGCAGCGGGTGACCGACGCCAGCATCCCGACGATGATCATCCGCCGGGGCGACGTCTCCATCCGCGTGGACTCGCTCGACCGCGCGATCGGCGCCATCCGCCGCCTGGCCGCGTCGCTCGGCGGCTACATCGGCGACGTCTCGATGAACGCCGGCGACTACGAGGTGCGGCGCGCGACGCTGGTGATCCGCGTCCCCACGGCACGCTTCGACGAGGCGATGGCCGGCATGTCTCCCCTGGGCAAGGTGGAGCACTCGAACGTGACCGCCGAGGACGTCGGCGAGGAGTTCGTGGACGTGCAGGCGCGCATCGCGAACGGGCGACGGCTCGAGGCGCGGCTCATCGAGCTGCTCGCGACCCGCACCGGGAAGCTGGCGGACGTGCTCACGGTGGAGCGCGAGCTGGCCCGCGTGCGCGGCGAGATCGAGCGCCATGAGGGCCGGTCGCGCTTCCTGAGCGCCCGCGTTGCGACGAGCACCATCGCCGTCACGGTGAGCGAACCGGCGCCGGTGGTCGGCACCAACCCCGAGCGGGGCGTCGTCGCCGAGGCGTTCGTGAACGCGTGGCGGAACTTCCTGGCGCTGCTGGCGCGCGTCATCGAGTCGCTCGGCGTGCTGGTGCCTCTGGTGTTGCTGGCGTGGGCCGGCTGGCGCATCGTTCGGTCGCGCCGTCGCCGGCGGGAGGCATAGGCGGCGCGTCCCTTGCAAGGAGTGCCGAGTGCGCCGTGTCCGACTCTCCGTGGCGATGAGTCTCGATGGGTACATCGCCGGGCCCGATGGCGAGTACGACTGGATCCCGGAGGATCCGGGGATCGACATGGCGGAGCTCTTCAAGGACTTCGACACCATCCTGATGGGCCGCCGCAGCTACGAGGCGGTGCGCAAGCAGGAGGCGGGGATCGCGATGTTCGGGATGCCGGTGGTGGTCTTCTCCTCGACGCTCAAGGCGGAGGACCACCCCGGCGTCACGGTCTCCCGCTCACCGGAAGCGACGGTGCGCGAGTTGCGCGCCAAGCCCGGCAAGGACCTCTGGCTCTTCGGGGGAGGCGAGCTGCTGCGGAGCTTCCTCGAGGCGGGGCTCGTCGACGGGATGGACATCGCGGTGATGCCGATCCTGCTCGGCCGGGGGCTGCCGCTGCTGCCCCCGACCGGCACGCGGGTCGCGCTCACCCTCGTCTCGCACCGCGCCTACCAGGCCAGCGGCACGGTGCTCCTCACGTACGACGTCCGTAAGGACGGTGCGAGCGAGGGCGTCCGGTGACCGGCCGGCGCGCGCTCGAGCCGCTCGAGGTCCCGGAGGCGCTCGCCCCGCTCGCCGACGCGCTCATGTCGGCGGTGTGACCGGCGCGGCACCCGACATCTGCTGCAGCAGCTTGTGCTCGATCTTGTGCATCAGCACGTCCGCGACGGTCTTCAGCGCGCCGAAGATGATGATGCCCCCCCTCGCCCCGATGATCACCCCGAGGATGATCGTGAGATGCATCGGGATGATGCGCACGTAGGGCATGAACATGAGCGTCCCGAGGTTGGGCGTCCCCTCCAGGTCCGCCGCCACATGCTCCCGGAACGACGCGCGGTGCGTCCACAGGAACCCGAGGGCCAGCGCGACGATGATCAGCACGTCGATGCCGCCGACCCGCCCCACGGCCACCTGGTTCACCCGGCCCGTATTGCGCATGAGGACGGAGATCATCCCGCCGGAATCGGCCGTGGACGTGAAGGTCCAGAGGAAGAAGAAGTAGACCAGGTGGAAGAGCCCGTAGTGCAGCACGAAGAAGTTCGCCGTCCGTCGCCGTGTCGCCGGCGTCGGGTCCACCGACTGGTCATTGATCTTCAGGCCCGTCGTGCTGAAGCGCTGCAGCAGCCGGATCCGTCGCTGCGCGTAGTAGCCGATGATGAGGCTCTGCAGCCAGTAGGGCCAGAGGAGGAGGAGGAGGCTGCCGTCGAAGAACGCGACGGCGATCGTGACCAGGTTCGCCACGACGATGCCCCGGACAGCCTCGTCCGCGGGGAGCGCGCCTTCAAGGAGACCGGGTGGCCGAACGGGGGCTCGCAGCACGGTCCAATGATGCGATCCCCGACCGCGCGACGCGAGCCCGGGGCCGG
>JAOUHR010000055.1 GCA_029884515.1 Gemmatimonadota bacterium | reverse complement strand
ACGCCCTTGCCACGCACAAGGCGTAGAACATGAAGGCGTCATCGCTGTCGGGCGAATGCGCGACGCGGATGGTGCGGGCAGAGTCTCTCATCACGGAGTGGAAGGGGGCGTGGTCGTGGCCTCGCGGGCCGCGGCGTCGATGTCCGGCGCATGGTCGACGTATTCGGGGAGCGCCCGGGGGCGCTCACGTGGCAACGCCGCGAGGAACCGTTCGGCGAATCGCCGCCGGGCGAGCGTGTCGAGCTCGAGTCCCGACGCGCGCATCGCGAGGATGAGCCCGAGGAGGTGCGACGGCTGCGTGGCGAGGATCGTGTCGGCCTCGGCGCGCGCCATGGCGGCGTCGCCGGTGACGACGCCGAGGAGGCCCAAGTCGTAGCGCCGGTGCGCGTCGAGGGGCACGAGGGCGGCGATGCTCTGGATCGCCATCGGGGCGAAGAACCGCACGCTGTCGTCCTTGCCCTGCGCGACGTAGGTCATCACGCGCTGGAAGAGCCGATCGGCGCGCTCGTCGGGGGACATCTGGGAGATGTCCGGTGCGCGCGCGGGTGCGACCGCGGATGGCCCCTGCCCCGACGGCTGGCCTTGCCGCCAGGTCGCGCCGGCGACGAAGGCCAGGAGTGAGAGCACCGCGATGCCGGCGACGCTCCAGGGCAGGAGGCTCGAGCTGCCCGGCCCGGCGGACATGACGACTGGCTCCGCGCCCGGCTCGGCGTCGCCGCGTGCCGTGCCGCAGCGGTGGCAGTACTTGGCGCTTGCCGAGAGTGCGGCGGCGCAGTTCGGGCAGGATGTCAGGGCGGGCATCGCCTGCAAGGTAATCGGGCGAGGACCTGCCGCGCCCGATGGCGCCGGGTACGGCCGAGGGCCGATATTGCCTGCACGATGACCGTTCCCCGACCGATCCCGAGCGACCTGAGCGGCGCGAGCGCCAAGGAGATCCTCGAGCTCGCGCACGCGCACCAGGTGCGCTTCCTCCGCCTGCAGTTCACCGACATCCTCGGCATCAACAAGAACGTCGAGGTGCCGGCGTCGCAGTTCCAGAAGGCGCTCTCGGGCGACATCCTCTTCGACGGCTCGTCGATCGAAGGGTTCGTGCGGGTGGAGGAATCGGACATGCTCCTGCGTCCGGACCTCGCGACCTTCCGGATCTTCCCCTGGGGTGACCCGCACAGCCGCGTCGCGCGCGTGATCTGCGATGTGACCTACCCCGACGGTCGCGGGTTCGAGGGAGACCCGCGGCACGTGCTCAAGGGGCAGGTGGCGCGCGCGGCGAAGCAGGGGTTCGAGATGAAGGCGGGGATGGAGGCCGAATTCTTCCTCTTCCGCCCGGCGGCCGATGGGGGCGCGGCGACGCTCACGCACGACGTGGGCGGCTACTTCGACCTCGCGCCGATGGACCGCGGCGAGGACGCGCGCCGTGCGATCGGCGCGATGCTCGAGCAGATGGGGTTCGAGGTGGAGGCGGCGCATCATGAGGTGGCGCACGGCCAGCACGAGATCGACTTCCGCTTCGCCGACGCGCTCACCACGGCGGACAACATCGCGACCTTCCGGTTCGTGGTGAAGCACGTGGCACAGCAGTTCGGGCTCGTCGCGTCCTTCATGCCCAAGCCGGTGTATGGGCAGAACGGGAGCGGAATGCACACGCATCAATCGCTCTTCAAGAAGGGCGAGAACGCCTTCTTCGATGCGAAGGGTGAGTTCGAGCTCTCGACGGTGGCGCACCACTACATCGGCGGCCTGCTGGCGCATGCGCGCGGGATGTGCGCGATCACGAACCCGCTGGTGAACTCGTACAAGCGGCTGGTCCCCGGGTTCGAGGCGCCGGTGAACGTGGCCTGGTCGATGCGGAACCGTTCGCCGCTGATCCGCGTGCCTGACCGCCGCGGCACGGGGACGCGCGTGGAGTTGCGCTCGCCGGATCCGGCGGCGAACCCCTACCTCGCGCTCGCGGTGATGCTCGCCGCCGGGCTGCACGGCATCGAGACGGAGGCGACGTCGCGCGAACCGGTGAACGAGAACATCTGGGAGATGAGCTTCCGCGAGCGGCGGCGCCTGCGGATCGATGACCTGCCGCGGGACCTCAACGAGGCCTGTGACGAACTCGAGAAGGACGGCGAGATCAAGGCCGCGCTCGGCGAGCACGTCACGTCGCACTTCCTCGACGCCAAGCGCACCGAGTGGCGGGAGTACATCTCGCAGGTGTCGGCGTGGGAGCTCGAGCAGTACCTGGCGAAATACTGACCGGGAGGCGGCTTGCGGGGATTCCCCTGCAGGAGTCGCAGGGATTCGCCCACGGCCGCGGCCCGCCGGGACACACAACTTGAGGGCGCAGGCGCTCGCGCGCCCCGTGGGGCGCGTTGGTCGCCGTGACTCGCACGCCCGGAGGTGCACCGTGTATCGCAACATCCTCGTCCCCGTGGACGGCTCGAAGCTCAGTGAGCGCGCCCTGGTGCTCGCCGTCCCGCTCGCCGATCAGCACAACGCCAAGCTCACGCTCATCACGGTCAATGAACCGATCGAGGATCTCACGTTGGGTGGTGGTGCGCCGGTGCGTGATTCCGCGTTGGACATCACGTGGCGCAAGGAGCGCGGCGCGTACCTGAAGAAGCTCCTGGCGCGCGTCACCAGGCGGACCGAGTCGCCGGTGGAGGCCGTCACCCTCGAGGGGCGCGTGGCGCCGGCGCTTGCGGCGTACGCGGCGGGGCACGACGTGGACCTGATCGTGATGTGCACCCATGGACGCGGCGGCTTCCAGCGCCTCTGGCTGGGGAGCGTGGCGGACGGGTTGTCACGGCGGACCGCCGTGCCGCTCCTGCTCGCGCGCGGCGGTCGCGCGCCGGGGAGCCGGATGCTCCACGACCCGCTCTTCCGTCGCATCCTCGTTCCGCTCGACGGATCCGACCGCGCCGAGTCGGCGCTGCACGCGGCCTGCACGCTGGCGGGCGACGCGAAGGTCGTGATCACGCTGGCGCATGTCCTGCACCCGATGACCGTGGTGGCGGCGGGAAACCTGGCGTCCGATCGCGAACGCGACGTCATCACGTCATACCTGGACCCGCTGGCCACGAGCATCCGGACGGAGCGTCTCACGGTCGACACCGACACGCGGGTGAGCACGAACGTCGCCCGCGCGCTGCTCGAGATGGCGGAGGAGAACGAGGACGACCTCATCGTCATCAGCGGCCAGGGCATGAGCGGGCTCGAGCGGCTCGTGGTGGGGAGCGTGGCGGACAAGCTCATCCGGACCGCGCGCGTGCCCGTCATGGTCTGCCCGGCGGCAGCGTAGCGGAGCAGCCCGGGTCAGTGCATCAGCGCCGGAGTGCTGCCCGGCGTGACGGAGTCCGACCTCACCAGGTCGCGGAACGTGTCGACTACGGTGCGATCCCACCAGCCCTTCTCCACTTCCTGCTGGAGGATCTCGAACGCGCGTTCGGGTGAGACGGCACGGCGGTAGGGCCGGGAGGTGGTGAGCGCGTCGAACACGTCGACCACCTGCAACGCCCGGGCCGTGCGCGGGATGGCGTCCCCGGCCAGGCGGTCGGGATACCCCGAGCCGTCGAGCTTCTCGTGATGGTGTCGGATGATCGGGAGCACGTCGCGGAATCCGGACATGCCGCTGCAGATCTGCTCGCCGGCCACGGGGTGCGTGCGCATGACCGCCCACTCCTGCGCGTCCAGCGCGCCGGGCTTCTGGAGGATGGCGTCCGGGACCGCGACCTTGCCGATGTCGTGCACGAGCCCGGCCAGGCGCAGCGCCTCGACCTCGTCCCCGCTCATCCCGAGGCGTGCACCGAGGCGTGCGCCGTAGTCGGAGAGCCGCTCGCAATGTCCCTGCGTGTAGGGATCCTTCCCCTCGATGCAGCGCGACATCGCGACCAGGATGTTCTCGGCGCTCTCCAGCCGGTCGGTGGCGCGCTTCATCCGGCTGGCGGAGCGGATGCGCGCGAGCATCTCGTCGCGGTCGAACGGCTTGAGCAGGTAGCCGTCCGCGCCCGCCTCGACGACGCGGAGGCGGTCCGCGCGGGAGTCGAGGCCCGTGACCATGATCACCGGGAGCAGCATCGTCTGCGGATCCGCCTTGAGGCGGCGGCAGACTTCGAAGCCATCGAGCCCCGGCATGGTCGCGTCGAGCAGCATCGTATCGGCGTTCCACGCGCGCGCAGCAGCCAGGCCGGCGAGGCCATCCGCTGCCTCCTGGACCTCGACGCCGGACTTCCTGAGGATCCGTGTCATCATGTCCCGCACGCTCGGGTCGTCGTCGACGACGAGCACGCGGAGGCCCAGCAATTCCGCCTGGGCGACGGACCGCACACGCATCGCTGGAACCGTTGGCGTCACGATGCGGGACCGGGCGACGTCCGAGGAGACCACCGGGGGGGCCGGCGCAGTGGCGCACGCCTGCTCAGTTGCGCACGCCTGCTCAGTGGCGCACGCCTGCTCAGTGGCGAACGCCTGCGCAAGCGCGTCGCGCAGTGGCAGCGGCCTGATCGGTTTCGTGACGTACGAGATGAACGTTCCACCCTGCTGGCCAGGGTCGTCCAGCTCCGGATCGACGGAGCGCAGGCGCCGGCCCAACGTGGTCATCAGCACGAGCGGGACACTCGTGCGCGCCGGCAGGCTGCGCAGCAGTGATACGATCGATCGGCCCCCGATCCCCCGCATCTCGGCGTCGACGAGGGCGAGGTCGAACGCACCCTCGCGGAGCGCGTCGAGGGCGTGGTCCGCGTCGGACGTCACGGTGGCGGCGATGCCCCACCGTCCCATGGTGGCCACGAGCAGGCTGCCCACCGTCGCATTGTCCTCGACGATCAGCACCCGCTTGCCCGCGAGCCACGAATCGTCCGTAACCCGCTCCGCCACGCCGGCTTCGATGACGTCGGCCGGCACCGTGAAGTGGAACTCCGATCCCTCGCCGATCTCGCTCTCCACCCAGAGGCGCCCACCCATCAGAGCGACGAGTGCGTGGCAGATCGGCAGCCCGAGTCCGGTGCCACCGAAGCGCCTGCTCGTGGATGCATCGAGCTGGGAATAGGGTTCGAAGATCGAGGCGAGCCGATCGGCAGGGATCCCAGGGCCGGAATCGGCGACGGCGAACCGCAGTTCGCATCGCCCGCCGCGCCGGGCCGTGCAGGCGACGGTCACGATGACCTCGCCGGCCTGCGTGAACTTGACCGCGTTCCCGACGAGGTTGAGGAGCACCTGCCGCACGCGCGCGGCGTCGCCGCGCACCCAGGCCGGAACGTTGGCATCTATATGGAAGGCGAGCTCGACTCCCTTCTCCGCTGCCGATGCTCCCAGCAGGTTCACGCATTCCTCGACGCACTCGTCGGGAGCCATCGGTCGTGAATCCAGGTCCATCTTGCCGGACTCGAGCCTGGCGAGGTCCAGGACGCCGCTGACGATATCAACGAGGGAGCGAGCGGATCGACCGACGACGTCCAGCATCTCGCGTTGGTCGGGGGAGAGCTGGGAGTCCTTGAGCAGGTCGGCCATACCGATGATCGCCGAGAGCGGCGTCCGGAGTTCGTGCGCCATGAACGCGAGCGCACCCTCCTTCCCGCCCGTTGCTGCGGGAGCCACCGGCTGATCGAGGCGAAGGACCGTCATGCGCGCGCTGCCGTGCCTGCCGCGGGGCGGCGAGGCCAGGACGTCGACACGTCCGCATGAGGGTCCAGCGGGCCGCGATCGAGCGGCTCACGGTCGGTCAAGTCGATGCTCCATTGCAGTTCCAGCGGTTGATCCTCGCCCGTTCGCAGCCCTGTTGTCGCACGGGTGTTGCCTGCGCGAGGCGGATGACACACACCCACAGTGCAACAGGCGGACCGCCGCTATCACTTTATGCAACACAGTGTCACTGAACGACTTGAGGCAGTGCATCGACCGTTGATGTCGGTCGGAACGACCCTCCCATGGTCGTTTCGTCCATGCGGGCATGGCTATTGCTTTGTTGATGGTCAGACGGTGCCAAGAAATGTGATCCAGAGCGCAATTCCTTCTGCTTCATCACCGCCAACCCACCCCCGATGCGCAGCGATCGCGAATGACGCCCTCGCCCACCCTGTGCGTCATCCAGTTCTCAGAGTCGTTCGACCAATTCTGGAAGGACCTCGCCGCAGACCTGCGACTGACGCTGGTCGTGCGGGCGGGCGGTGCGGATGCCGCGCCCGTCGCCGGAAGCGCAGCGGTCCTCCTCGCGGCCGGCGGCGCCGAGCGCGAAGCCCTTCAATGGTTGCGGGCGCACGCACTCCCGGCACGGACCTCGTGCCTCGTGGTCGGGGCCGACGCATGCCGACGCGTGGCGATGCAGTTCGTGCGCTCCGGAGCGGCCGACTACTTCGCCCTCCCCGACGACGTCGAAGTGCTGCGGAACGCGCTGGCCGCCGCAGTGGCGGCAGCCGCTCCGCACGCCTCCTCCAGTGAAGACGGCACCCGTTCCACCGCCGCCGAGACCGACGCGTTCGGCGCGATCGTGGGGGAATGCACGGTGCTCCGTGAGCAGGTATCGCGTGCCACGCGACTCGCTCGGCATCGCAACGCCACCGCCCTCATCCTCGGCGAGACCGGCACGGGCAAGGAGCTGTTCGCGCGCGCCATCCACGCCGCGAGCCCGCGCCACGCCGGCCCGTTCGTGCCCGTGAATTGTTCGGCCCTGCCGGACAACCTCGTGGAATCAGAACTCTTCGGTCACGAGCGTGGCGCCTTCACCGGCGCCCACGTGGCCAAGACGGGGCTCTTCGAGATCGCCGACGGCGGGACGCTCTTCCTGGACGAGATGGGCAGCCTGCCGTTGGCGCTCCAGGCGAAGCTGCTCCGCGTGCTCGACGACCGGCAGATCCGCCGTGTGGGCGGCACCAAGTCGCGCGGGGTGGACGTGCGCGTGCTCGCGGCGGCGAACGAGGATCTCGAGAAGTGCGTGCGAGAGGGCACGTTCCGGGAGGACCTCTTCTATCGTCTGAGCGGCGTGACGTTCAGGCTCCCGCCGCTGCGGGAGCGGGGAGAGGACGTGCACCTGGTGACCGAGGCGATCCTCGCGCGGCTCGCGGCCGATCACGGCGTGCCGGTCCCGTTGATCACACCGGAAGTGCGGGAGCGACTCGAGGCGCATTCGTGGCCGGGGAACGTGAGGGAGTTGAAGAACTCGGTGGAGCGCGCCCTGCTCATGTCGACACCGGGAGAGCTGTTCGCGGAAGAACTGGTGCCGCGCACCCAGCCGGTGCTGAACTCGCCGAGTCCCATCCCGTTCCCGGCGCCGCTCTCCGACATCAACTCCGCTGCAGCGAAGGCGACCGTGCATTGGTGTGGGGGCAACCGCGCGGAATCCGCGCGGCGCCTGGGGATCTCCCCGCGCCGATTGCGCCGGCTGCTCGCGGGCGCCGATGAAGAGGAGTTGGTGGAACTGCCCAGCGCCTGAGCGCTCGAGCGCCCTCCGCGCGAGGGACCATCCGACCCACCCCATGGTCAAAATGACCATCCCCACGCGTCATCACCCGCGCGCGACGAGTGGCGTAACGTCCGTTCCACAACGGGCTTAGCAGCGCGTCTCAGGCGGGAATGGTTCGTGCCTTGGAGGTTCGTGGAAACTGACGCCTCGACAGCGGCGACGACCATCGAACCATCCAGGAGATCACATGCCGTTCCAGACACCGGGCCATGCGCGCGCGTTCCACGCAGCCGCCCTCTTCGCAGTCGTGGGGTTCGTCGCCTGCTCGGAGACGATCGCGCCCGACGTGAACAACGGCAGGAGCAGCACGCGTCTCAGTGCGACGTCGACGACCACCACGGAGACGACCTCGCCCACACCCGTGGAATCCACCACGGTCAGTCCGACCAATGCCGATCCGACGTTCATCGGGTTCGCCGCGTCGGCGCCACCGTTGACCTCCTACGACACGAGCTTCACTGTCGTGGTCGGACGCGCGGCGTCGTTCTTCCTCGGGAGCAGCAGGAAAGGGAACTCGGCGTTCCTGGTGATCGAGATTCCCCTGACCGCCGAGTACTTCGACGGGAACGGGAACGCGTTGCCTGTGGGCACCCCCGTGTCGATCAGGGTGCAGGTGGACCCGGTAACGGCGGCCATCACGTTCAGTCCGCACGGCACGCGGTTCGGGAGCACGTATCCGGCATCGCTCCTGCTCAACACGGAATATCTCAACCTCGGCGGGCTGACGCCGACGAGCCTCATCATCTGGTACCTGACCGATGCCGGCTGGGTCCCGGAGATCACCACGGTCACGCTCACTGGGAACGCGTACCTCAAGGCAAGGCTCGAGCACTTCTCGAACTATGCGGTCGCCTACTAGCGCAGCCGGTTGGGCGCGCATCGCGCGCTGGGTCTTCGCGAATCACCGCTCTTCATCCACCCCAATGGGGATGGTCGCCATGTCGTTCCGCCGCCTGATCCTTCCGCTCGTTCTCGTCGTTGTCGCGGTGGCCTGCAGCGACGCACCGCCGCCCCTCGCGCCGCCGACCCAGATGGCCGGGCCTCAGTTCCTCCGCTGGGCGCCGTCGGTGCCCACGCAGTTCCAGGCGGTCGGCGCCGTGACCGTGTCGAAGCCCACCGGCCTCGCCGGGAGCGGCGGCATGGCGAACCTCGTCGCCGCGGCCGCGCCGGTTGCCGTCGACAACGCGAGCAGTGTCACGGCCAGCACGCAAACCCTGTCGTGGTCGCATACCGTCGGCTCCGGCGTCAACCGATTCCTGCTGGTGGGTGTCTCGATCCGCAGCGCCAAGAGCAGCGTCACCGGCGTGACGTATGGTGGGAGGTCCCTCTCGCTCGTCGGCGCGCAGAACAACAGTGACAATGCGGTTCGCACCGAGATCTGGCGTCTCGCCGCACCCGCGTCGGGCACCGCCGCG
>JAOUHR010000054.1 GCA_029884515.1 Gemmatimonadota bacterium | reverse complement strand
GCTCCGGCGTCTGCGACTGCGCGCCGTCGGAGACGGCCTTCTCCGGGTGCGGATGCACCTCGATCAGGACGCCGTCCGCACCGGCGGCCACGGCCGCGCGCGCCATCGGCAGCACCTTGTCGCGCCGCCCCGTGCCGTGGCTCGGATCCGCGACGATCGGCAGGTGGGAGAGCTGCTGCACGATCGGGATCGCCGTGAGGTCGAACAGGTTGCGCGCCGTGGTGTCGAAGCTGCGCAGCCCGCGCTCGCAGAGGATCACCTGGGTATTCCCCTCAGCGAGGATGTACTCGGCGGAGAGCAGGAGGTCCTGGATCGTGGCGGCCATGCCGCGCTTGAGGAGCACGGGCTTGCCGAGCTTCCCCACCGCCTTGAGCAGCGAGTAGTTCTGCATGTTGCGGGCGCCGACCTGGATGCAATCCGCGGCCTCGGCCACGAGCTCCGCACCGGCGTCGTCCATCGCCTCGGTGACGATCGCGAGACCGGTCTCGCGCTTGGCGAGGGCGAGCAGCTCGAGCCCCTTCTTGCCGAGCCCCTGGAACGAGTAGGGCGAGGAGCGCGGCTTGAATGCCCCGCCGCGGAGCGCGACGGCGCCGGCGGCCTTCACCGCGCGCGCGGACGCGAGGATCTGCTCCTCGCTCTCCACGGAGCAGGGGCCGGCGATGATCGGCACGGCGTTCCCGCCGAAGGCGACGCCCGGCGCGATGGTGACGACCGTGTTCTCCGGCTTCCACTCCCGTGACACCTGCTTGTACGGGTTGGAGACATGGATCACCTCGGCGACGCCTGGGAGGTCCTCGAGCGAGGAGCCATCCACGCGGCCGTCGTTCCCCACGAGCCCGACGGCGGTGCGCTGCGCGCCCGGCATCGGCGCCGGCGTGTAGCCGCGCTCGCGGATCCAGTCACAGACGCGCTGCACCTGCGCCTCGGTGGCGCCCTGCTTCATGACGATCAGCATGGGCGCGTCCTCAGCTCGCGGCGGCCGCGGCGGACTCGGCCATCAACGCGGGATGCGCCTCATCCACGGCGGGGCCGTTCATCCGCACGCTCACCAGCGACGAGACGCCCGGCTCCTGCATCGTCACGCCGTACACCGCGTCGGCTGCCTCGGTGGTGGTGCGCGGGTTGTGCGTGATGACGATGAACTGGGTGTTCTTCTTGAACTGGTTCAGCATCTTCACGAACCGCCCGATGTTCTGGTCGTCGAGCGGCGCGTCCACTTCGTCCAGCAGGCAGAACGGGCTCGGCTTGGTGAGGAAGATGCCGAAGAGGAGCGAGAGTGCGACCAGCGCGCGCTCCCCGCTCGAGAGCAGGTGGATCCGCTGCGTGCGCTTGCCGCGCGGGCTCGCGTGGATCTCGATGTCGCAGTCGAGCGGCGCGTCGGGGTTCTCGAGCCGCAGGTCGCACTCGCCGCCGCCGAAGAGCGTCATGAAGATCTCGCGGAAGTGCGCGCGCACCTGCGCGAAGGTCGTGAGGAAGAGATCGCGCGCGGTGACGTCGATCTCCTTGATCGCCTGGTGCAGCTTGACCTGCGCATCGGCGAGGTCCGCGCGCTGCGAGGTGAGGAACTCGAGGCGCTTGGTCTCCTCCTCATGTTCCTCGATGGCGAGCGGATTCACCGGCCCTAGCTGCTCGACCTGGCGGCGGAGCTCCTCGGCCTCCGTGCGGAGCGCGTCCTCCTCGGCCTCCACGGGCGTGTAGCCGGCCATCAGCTCGTCGAGCGGCCGGCGCCACTCCACCTCGAGGCGTTCCTTGATGGTCGCGCGCTTGCCCGAGAGCTCGGTGAAGCGGAGCTCCGCCAGGTGCAGGGCCTGGCCGCCCTCGTCGGCACCGTGGCGGGCGGTGTCGAGCCCGCGCTCGGCGGCCGTCAGCGCGACGTCGGCGGCGCGGACGCCCTCCTCTGCCGAGGTGAGCGCGGTGTCGGCTTCCTGCTGCGTGCCCCGCCGCGCCGCGATCTCCTGCTGCCACGTGCTCATCTGCGCCTCGAGCTGGCCGTCCTCCTCGGCGAGGCTGGCGAGCTCGCGCTCGAGCGCGGTGAGCCGCTGCAGCGCCGACGCCCGCTCGCGGTCGAGCCGCTCGCGGCGCTCGGCCGCCACCTGCCGGCGCGCCTCGGCCTGCGCGTGCGACACCTGGTGCGCGGCGCGGGCCTCGCGCGCCTCGTCCTGCGCCTGCTCGGTGGTGGCGAGCGCGGCGCGCGCCGCAGCGGCGGACTCGTCGGCGGCCACGAGCTGCCGTGCCGTCTCCTCCTGCGCGGCGATGCTCGCCGTGACGCGGTCGCCGAGCTCGGTGTGGCGGCCGGCCAGGCGCTCCCGGAGCGCGACGGCGTCGGCGAGCTCGCGCGCGGCGCGCTCGCGCACGCGGTCGCGCTCGTTGCGCACCTGCGCGGCCTGCGCCGCCGCCTGCTGTGCGGCGGCGGCGTGGTCGGCGGCCTGGGCCGCGTCACCCTCGGCGCGCACCACGTCGTCGTGCACCTGCTGGGCGGCGGCCTGCACCAGCGCCCGTCGCGCCTCGATCGTGCCGAGGCGCGCGCGCGTCTCGTCGAGCTCGGCGCGGCGGCGGAGCGGGCCCGCGCCCGTCTCGCGCGCCGGCAGCCAGACGGCGCCGCGCGCATCAACGAATCCCGCGCCGTCGTCGATGGTGCGCACCCGGCCGAGCAGCGCGCGTACCCAGCCCCCCGCCGGTCCCTCGGCGCGGACGCGCGACGCCAGTTCGGTGGCGTCGCCGCCGGAGCCCGCGATCGCGTCGAGCGGGAGGAGGAGCAGCGCCCCGGGGTTCGCCTCGGCGTGCCAGGCGCGCACCGCGTCGGCGGCGGCGCGATCGCGCACCACCACGGCGTGCACGGTCGGCCCGAGGAAGCGCTCGACCTGCGCGGCAACGGCCGCGTCCGCCCCGATGAAGTCGGAGAGCGGGCCGAGCACGGCGTCGCGGCCGAACCGCTCGCGCTCGCGCAGCAGCCGTGCGGCGGCGGGGGCGAGCCCCACGCGTTCGCGTTCGAGGCCCTCGAGCGCCGCGAGACGGCCCTGGAGCGCCGTGTGCTCCTCTTCCACGCGCCGCACATCGGCGCGCGCGGTGGCCTCGCGCTCGCGGGCGGTGCGCGCCGCGGCCCGCGCCGCGTCGAGCGCCTGCTCGGCGGCGGCGGCCTGCTCGCGCGCCATCGCCAGCGACTCGTCCGCGCCGCCCAGCTCACGCTCGGCGAGCGAGAGGCGCGAGGTCAGGGCCTCGTGCTCGGCCGTGAGTGCCTCGCTCCGCTGGGCGACCTCGGCGAGTTCGCGCTCGGCGTTCTCCCGTTCGAGCTCGAGCCGGCGCGTGCGGTCGCGCAGCTCGCGCATCCCGCGGTCCGCCTCCTCCGCCGCAGTGCGCGCGGCGGCGACGTCGGCGCGGGCCTCCTCCTCCGCCTCCACCCGCGCCCGGAGCGCGGTGGCCGCGGCCTCGAGCGCCTCGGCGCACTGCGCCTCGTCGGCCTGGGCCGCCTCGAACTCCGTGCGCACGCGGTCGCCGAACGCGGCGCCCTCGGCCCGCTCCTGCGCGGCGCGCTCGCGGCGCGTGAGCGCGTTGCGGTGGCGCTCGTCAGCCACGGCCAGCTGCTGCTGCAGCTCGAGCACGGCCTGCCGCGCCGCGGCGGCGACGGTCGAGCGCTCCTGCCGCGCCGTCTCGGCCGCGGCACGGGCGGCGTGCGCCGCGTCGCGCGCGAGTTCCGCCTCGCGCACCTCCTGCTGTGCGGCGGGGACCGCGGCGCGGAGCCCGGTGAGCCGCTGTTCGAGGTCGGCGAGCTCCGACTGCCACGCAGCCATCTCGCGCGAGGCCAGCGTCAGTTCCACCGCGAAGCGCCGCGTGGTGATCTCCGCGTGCTTCTCCGCGCGACGACGCTGCCGGAGCAGGGAACGCACCTGCGTCTGCACCTCGCTCGTGAGGTCGTCGATGCGCAGGAGATCCGCGCTCGTGGCCTCGAGTTGGCGCTCCGTGCTGCGGCGCCGGTCGCGGTAGAGGCCCACACCCGCGGCCTCCTCGAACAGTTCGCGCCGGTCGTCCGGGCGGTCGGAGAGCAGCGCGTCGATCATCCGGCTCTCGATCACCACGCCGGAGTCGGCGCCGAGGCCGGTGCCGCGCACGAGGTCGTGGATGTCGCGCAGCCGGCAGGGGGCGCGGTTGAGGAAGTAGTCGCTCTCGCCGCTGCGCGAGAGGCGGCGCGTGATCACCACCTCGCGGAACGGCACCGGGAGCTGGCCATCCTCGTTCTCGAAGTGGAGCGAGACCTCGGCGACGTTCACCGCGCGTCGTGCCGACGAGCCCTGGAAGATCACCTCTTCCATCTTCGCGCCGCGGAGCAGCCGCGCCCGCTGCTCGCCGAGCACCCAGCGCACCGCGTCGGAGACGTTCGACTTGCCGCACCCGTTCGGGCCGACGATCGCCGTCACCCCGTCGTCGAAGGTGAGGTGCGTGGGGTCCGCGAACGACTTGAAGCCGTGCAACTCGAGCTTGGTCAACCGCACTTAGAACATTCTCCCGGTTCGGAATGCGACCCGCGGCGCCACGCCCAAGTCGCGGAGCGACGAGGCCAGCAGTGCCGATTGGTCGTAGGTCTCGAAGGCGCCCACGTAGAGTCGGGCCCGTCCATCGTCCTGCAGCAGCGCGTACGCGGGGACTCCCCGTGCCACCCATCCCGCGAGCGTCGCGGGCACCTGTTCCGTCGGAACGTCCGCCCTGAGCAGCAGCGCATACGGCGCGCGCAGCACACGCCCGACGTTCCCTCGTACCAGTCCCCGCGCACGCAGCGTCGCGAGGAAGGCCTCCGCCTCAGACCGATCCCGCCACGCGCCGGTGAGCGCGCGGAACCACGGTCGCCCGTCCGCGCCGAGCTCGACGGGCGCGACCGTGGTGGCCGGCAACTCGGCCCCGCGGATCGCCAGCCCTGAATTTGCACCCGATGGGGTGTTCGCCGCTATGAGCTCCACCGTGAAGTTCGCCGCGATCGATGAGTCGCCGGGGTTGACAAGGTCGCCGAGGGTCAGGGTGTCCACGCGTACGAGTGTGCTGGGCGCGGCCGCGGACGGTGCAACGGCCTCGGGGGACGCCTCGGTCGTGACGCCCGGCGCGGAAATGCGCGCGTCCACGCGGGCGAGCCGCAGCGCGCGCACGCCGAGGGCTGCGCCCACGGCGAGCGCGAGGCCGCCGGCCATGATCGCGGCGCGGCGCACGGTCCTCCGGCGACGCGAGCGCGAGGCGGTGCGGGCCGACGGCACGCGCGCCGCACCCGCGGCGGGCGTGATCGGCGGCAGCTCCTCCTCGGGGCGGTCGACCGTCGCGAGCAACGGCCACGACCGCGTGACCTGCACCGGGAGGTCCACCGCGACCACGCCATCCACCGCGGCCACGAGCGCGTCGAGCCCCGGCGTGCCGGCGATCGCCACCAGCAGCAGGAGCGCGTCCACTTCGCGGAACCCCGCGACGAGCGGTGGCCAGCGCGGGCTCATGAAGAGGGGCGCCGCGTTCTCGATGCGCTCACCTGCGGGGAGCAGGAACACGCGGTCGTCGTCGCCCAGGGGCCGCGCGATGTGGGAGACCGGGAGGCCATCGCGGAGACACTCGACGAGGCCCGGCGCACCCACGGCGCGAAGCGGGCCCGCCCCGAACGCGAGGTCGCCGATGGCCGCTCGGCGGCCGGCGCGCTGCGCGCGGGCCAGGCCGATGGCCACGAGTGCCGTCGCGTCGGCCTCCCGGCCGATCACGAGTGCAGCGGCGACGTCCTCCAGCGCGGGTGCGGCCCGGGCTCCCTCGGCCGCCCAGGCTGCGGGCGGCACGGGGGGATGGATCACGGCACGCCCTCGAACACCCAGTAGGGGAGCCTGGACGACATGCCCGCGCGTTCCGCGGCATCGCGCGTGTCGAACGGACCGAGGACCACGCGCCAGATCGGGATGCCGTCCCGGCTCCCCGTGACGACGCGCGCCGTGCGACCATCCACCCTGATCCGTTCCGCCATCTCCGTCGCCCGATCCTCGGCGAGCAGCGTCGCGAACGAGACGGTCCAGGTCTCACTGGCGACCGGGTCCGGCGAGTCCGGCGTGCCGGCCCGGCCCGGCACGGCCTCCGGGAGCGCCGGCCGCGGATCGGTCTCGCTGGGCACCTTGACCACCGAGGACGGGTCACCGTAGCGGGACGCCATCATCGCCGCGAGCGCGCGTTCGGCGGCGGCCGAGTCGGCGGCGTAGTCGTCGAACTCCACCGGCTTGTCGAGGCCGGCGGCGCGCGGGCGGAACCCGTTCCAGCGCACGAGCTGCCACAGGTCGTCTGCGCCGCCCGTGTAACGCACGCGCTCGCGGCCGGTCTCGGCGTCCACATGCACCACGTCGGCCCCGCGCGCGAGGAGCACGCGCCCGTCCGGCGTCACGAGCGGGAGGTCCTCGCGCCAGCTCCCCGCGAGCGTCCCGACGACCCGCTCGGTGCCGACCGAGACCACGATGACCGAGTCCTTCGCTTCCGTGCGCACCAGGAGGTAGTGCCCGTCCGGGTCCATGCGCAGCGCGGTGGCGGGCGACGGGAGGTCGATGCGCCCATGCACCTCCTCGGTGAAACGGTCCACGATGCGGATCGACGAGCGCGTGGTCGCGATGTAGAGGCGGTCCCCGCTCGGTGTCGGCTCCGCCACCGTGACGGGATCACGCAGCCGGATCGTCATCGCGCGCGTCAGGTCGTCCGAGCGGAGGGAGATGAGGCCGCTGTCCGTGACGAACCAGATCCGGTCGCCGACCGGTGTGCGCACCGCGAAGTGCACGCTCGGCAGAGAGGCCGAGTCGGTGACGTGATCCTCGGGCGGGATGATGCGCATCAACCGCGACCGCTGCGGCGAGTCGCTCAGGATGACGAGGGAACCGTCCGGGTTCGGGATGAGCCGGTCCGTGGTGCCGCCCGGCTTCCAGCTCCACGTCGCCACCGGCGTCACGCGCAGGATGCGGCCCTGGGCATCAAGGCCGAACACGGCGGCACCCTCCGCCTGCACGGCGCCCGGGAAGGTCGCCGATCCCAGGGTCTCGACCGATCCGAGTCGGAGGTCCACGCTGTACGCGTGCTCGGACTTGTCGCGGCCGATGAGCAGCCCGAGGAAGTCATCGAATCCGAGCAGTGCCGTCGTGGCGGGCGCACGCCCCGCGGACTGCCAGAGGACGCTGTCCCGTCCCGAGCGGTAGGCCCTGAGCTCACCGCCGCCGCGCGGGACGCGCAGGAGGATCGCGTCGGGGCCGACGCCCGTCGGCCCGGACGCGGAGGACAGCGGCGCATCGCCGCACGCACTCGCGACGAGGCAACCACAGAGGAGGAGCAGGGTGGCGCGCACGGGCGAAAGCTAGCCGCGCACGCGTCCTAGAACGACTGGCCCAGCGTCCAGTACCAGTACCCCTTCCGGAAGGACCCGTCGCGCGGCACGGCGTAGTCCCATCGCAGGAGCGCGATGTTGAAGAGGTTCAGCCGGATGCCGAACCCGTAGCTGCGCAGCGGATACCGCTGGGTCGCGAAATCGTAGCTGTCGGGCCGCGTGAGGTAGACGTTCTGGCCCTTCGACCAGGCCATGCCGAAGTCGTAGAAGAAGAGGCCATCCACCGGCGGGAGCGAGATGGGGAGCACGCCGAGGTCGAACCGCCGGACGAGCGGGAACCGGAGTTCCACGTTCGCGAACGCCACGCGGCTGCCGAGCAGCTGGGCGGCACCGCAGGCTGTGGGGTCCGACGACGAGGTGCCGCAGGAATTGCCGGCGTAGTACTCCCGGTCGTAGCCGCGGATGAAGTCCGGCCGTCCGATGTACTTCGGGAACTGCTCTTCGCTCGGGCCCACCGACGCGTTGGTGGCGACGCGCGTGGCGAGGGTCAGGAAGTTGAAGAGGAGCGCGTCGTAGCGGCGGTAGTCCAGCGTGTAGTTCATCCAGTTGACGTTCCCGGCGATCTTCGAGACCTCGAGTCGCACGCGGCGGCCGTAGATGCCCCCCGTGGAGCCGAAGAGGGCGTTGTCCTTCACGTACGCGAGGAACGGCGCCGCGTAGTTCAGGGAGCCCGCGCCGACGATCGAGTCGATGTAGAACCCGGTGGCGAGGCCCTGGTTGAAGTCGATGCCCTGGCTGATGAACATCAGCGCGCGGTCGATGTTGTTGAACGACGCGCCGTACTCGAACCGCGTGAAGCGGTTGAGCGGGTAGATGCCGCTCGCGAACACGCTCCGCGAGATGTAGCGCGCCAGCACCTGGGTCTGCGTGACGAACGACCCGCCCCCCGTCTGGAACGCCCCGGCGAGGAAGAAGTAGGGTTGCTGCTGCAGGCCGAGCGAGTACTGGAAGTGCCCGCCGAGGTTGAGGTACTCGGCGTACACCTGCGCTTCGCTGATGCGGCCGTTGATGCCGCCGGCGAGCGCGAGGCGCTTGTTCCCCACCATGTCGGCGAGGACGATGGTGGTCCCGCCGTAGACGCCGCGGCCGAAGTTGTCCTGCGCGTACCCCACTTGCGGTCGCGCGACGTACTCGGGGCGGAGCGATCCCTTGTACGGCTCCCGCCTGAAGCCGACGGTGTCGGGGAGCGACAGGGTCGCGCTGTCGAGCAGGGCGGCCACCGAGACCGTCTGGACCTCGCCCGCCGGCATGATGGCCGAGCTGCGGGCCCCCTGCGGCCCCAGGTAGACGGACTGCCGCCGCGGCGGGCCCGCGGCCGCCTGGCGCTGGAGCCGTGCGGTCGCGATGCTGTCCGAGAGGGCGCGCGCGATGGCCTCGATGTTGGAGGTCGCGGCGGCGCGGCGGATGGCGTCGGTGCTGTCCGTGTTGGCAGCGGCCGCGACCACCGGCGCCGGCCGGAAGGGCGCCTTCTTGAGCTGGCGCGGGTTCACCACGCTCCAGATCGTGAAGTTGCCGTCGTCGTGATACGTGAACGCGAGCTTGTCGGCCTCGCGCGCCCAGCTCATGGC
>JAOUHR010000420.1 GCA_029884515.1 Gemmatimonadota bacterium | reverse complement strand
GCGATGGTGCTCGAGGGTGAGGCACGGGATCCCCGCGGGACGCTGCTCAGGCAGCGCGTCACCTGGACGCCGTATCCGGATGGGCGCGTCCGTCAGTTCTGGCAGACGTCGGCGGATGGCGGCACGACCTGGTCGGTGGCGTTCGACGGCTGGTATCGCCGCGCACGGTGAGCGACCGCGAGGCGACCTGAAACCTGAGCGTCCCGGTATAGGTACGGGATACCGTGCGAATGGTCCGGCGGTTGCCCGTGTCCCACTCATTTGAGTGCCCGGCGCGCCGCGCGGCGCAGGTCAACCCCATGCAGGCGCTCCGGTATGACTGAAGCAAAGGCCGGTTCGATCCTCTCGGTCGCCGCGCTGCGCAGCGACCTGCGCTTCGCGTTCCGCATGCTGGTGAAGAGTCCGCTCTTCACGGGCATCGTCGTCGTCACGCTCGCGCTCGGCATCGGGATGAACGCCGCCGTGTTCTCGATGGTGGATGCGCTGCTGCTGCGTCCGCTCCCCGGTGTGCAGAACGCGGACGAGCTCGTGCAGCTCTACCGCGCGTACCCGGGGATGGCCTACGGCTCCAACTCGATCCCGCACTTCTGGGACGTCCGCGGGCGCTCGAAGGATGTGTTCTCGGGCACCGCTGCGTGGGCGTTCACCATGATGAGCGTCACCACCGCCGATCGCCCGACGCGCCTGCTGGCCCAGATGGTGTCCGCCGACTACCTCACGGTGCTCGGGGTGCCGGCGGCGCGCGGGCGCGCCTTCCTGCCGGAGGAGGACGAAGGGCGGGGCGCGCATCCCGTCGCCGTCCTGACCGACGGCGGTTGGCGCTCCTATTTCGGAGCCGACCCGAACATCGTCGGGCGGCTCGTGCCGGTGAACGGCCGGAACGTCGAGATCATCGGCGTGACGCCGCCCGGCTTCCGCGGGGCGCTGCCGCTGGTGGATCCCATCATGTTCATGCCGTTGATGCAACTCGAGCAGCTGCGGCCCGGCTCCGGCGGCGACTTCGAGAACCGGGGCAACAACTACCTGAACATCGTGGCGCGCCTCAAGCCGGGAGTCTCGGTCGCACAGGCGAACGCGCGGATGGCCAGCATCACCACGGCGCTGCGGGCCGAGTTCCCCGACGCGTACGAGCAGAGCGACATCAACCTGGTGCTGCAGTCCGAGGCGGGGATCCATCCCACGATGCGGGGCGCGCAGGTCGGGCTCTCGGCCGTGGTGATGGTGGTGGTGGTGCTGTTGCTGCTGATCGCGTGCGTGAACGTCGCGAACCTCTTCCTGGCCCGCGCCCGCGACCGGTCCCGCGAGATGGCGATCCGCCTCGCGCTCGGCGCCCGCCGCGCGGCCCTCGTGCGGCAGCTGCTCGTGGAGAGTCTCGTCTTCTCGCTCGTGGCAGGGGCCGTCGGACTCCTCGTCGCGACCTGGACGATCCGCATCGTGAACGGGGTCCAGTTGCCGATGGACGTCGACTTCCAGCCCGACCTTCGACTCAGCCCGCTCGTCCTCGCGTTCTCGCTCGGCGTCACGCTCGTCACGGGCGTGCTCTTCGGCCTCGCGCCGGCGCTTCAGGCCACCCGGCCCGCGCTCATCCCGGCGCTCAAGGGTGAGGCGCCCGCGGGTGCCTCGCGATCGCGCACCAGCAAGGGCCTGGTGGTCGCGCAGATGGCGCTCTCCATCGTGCTCCTGATCAGCGCGGGGCTCTTCCTCGCGAACCTCCGGAACGCGACCGCGATCGACAAGGGCTTCGTGGCCGACAACCTGCTCATCGCGGAGCTCGATCCCGCCCTGCAGGGCTACTCGCGCGCCCGGACGGAGGAGTTCTACCGTCGGCTGAAGGACCGGCTCGAGGCGAACCCGGCGGTGCGGTCGCTCGCGATGATCGACCAGGTGCCGCTCGGACTCGGCAGCAGTGACAGCGGGGTGGAGATCCCCGGCTACACGCCGGCGGAGAACGAGGGGATGTCCATCATGTTCGCCCGGGTGACCCCCGGGTACTTCAGCACGATGGGCATCCCCCTCCTCAAGGGCCGGGAGTTCACGCCGCAGGACGACAGCAGCGCCGTCCGCGCGATGGTCGTGAACCAGCGATTCGTGGACCGGTTCTGGGCGGGGCAGGAGGCCGTGGGGAAGAGCTTCCGCCGCGGGGGGCGCGAGTACACCGTGATCGGCGTGGTCCCGACCGGGAAGTACCGGAGGCTCGGTGAGGATCCCGAGGCCTTCATGTGGATGAGCCAGGCGCAATCGTGGGAGTCGGGGATGGCCCTGCTCATCCGCACGAACGCAGATCCGGAGGCCCTCGCGGGCTTCCTCCGGAGCGAGGTGGCGGCCCTCGACCCGAATCTTCCGCTCAGCAGTGTCCGTACGATGGACAAGCACCTGGGTATCTCGCTCCTCCCCGCCCGGCTCACCGGTGCGGCCCTGGGGGTCTTCGGGATCCTCGGGTTGCTGCTGGCCTCGGTGGGGATGTACGGGGTGATGGCGTACTCCGTCTCGCAGCGGACGCGTGAGATCGGCATCCGGATGGCGATCGGCGCAGCGGCACGGGACGTGGTCCAACTGGTGATGCGGCAAGGGCTGACCCTGGTGCTGATCGGCACCGTGATCGGATTGGGCGGGGCGCTCGCGGCCTCGCGATTGTTGGCCGGAG
>JAOUHR010000419.1 GCA_029884515.1 Gemmatimonadota bacterium | reverse complement strand
CTAGACTAACCGCCCTATGACCAAGACGGGTACGACCTCGGTGACGGCCAATCCGGCCCTCTGGTGGGGGCTGGCCGCGGGGACGTTGCTCCTCGGGTATGCGGACCTTTGGCGGGGGGGCGAGACCGTGGCCCCGATCCTGCTGGTGATCGGGTACTGCGTCCTCATCCCGATCGCCATCCTGAAATGATCCAGGTCGGAGCGAAGGTCGCCGCCGTGGGACGGGTCCCGCGTCCGGTTCGGGGCGAATAGCTCAGCTGGTCAGAGCACCTGCCTTACACGCAGGGTGTCGGGGGTTCGAGTCCCTCTTCGCCCATCCCTGCTGACGCGGGAACCGATCAGCGGGTCCCTGGGGTACTGATAGTCAACCGCTTGGAGGAGAACACCGTGAAGGCTCGGCTCCATACCCGCTCCCTCGCCACGGTCGCCGTGGCCGCCGTCGCTCTCGGGGTCATCCCCGCGGGTGCGCAGCCGCCGCGCCTGCAGCCGGGACCGAACACGCCGAAGATGCTCGTCCAGGTCTTCCGCTCGGCCGACAAGGTGGCCGGCCCCGAGGCCGCGGACGCGCTCCGAGATCGCCTCACGCGCGCCTTCCCGCCGCGCGCGCTCCACGTGATCGGGCGTGAGGACCTCATCCAGTTCCTGCAGCAATCGGGGTATGACCCGACGATGCAGCTGAGCCGCAGCGACGAGGCGCAGCTCGCCAAGATCATGCGCGCCGACGACTATATCCGCGGCCAGGTGGCGAAGGTGGGCGACGTGTACCGCGTGGACGCATGGCTGGTGCTGACCCGCGACAACTCGCTCTCGCAGCCCCTGCCGCCTGCGGAGGGTTCGAGCCCGTCCCGCGCGGTGCAGGGCCTGGTCAAGTCCATCCAGGACGCCCGCAAGCAGCTCGACAACGAGAAGAAGTGCATCGACTTCGCGCGGGTGGACAAGTACGCCGAGGCCGTGAAGGCGGCGGATGAGGGGATCGCCGACTATCCGAACGCGACGCTCGTGCGCTACTGCAAGCTCAACGTGCTCGTGCGGCAGAAGGCGTCGAACAAGGACCTCATCGCGATGGCCGATGAGATCCTCGCCATCGACGCGAACGCGAAGGCGGCCCTCGCCATCGCGGCCGACGCGCAGCAGGCCGAGGGCAACGTCGAGGCGGCCAACACGCTGCTCGTGCGGCTGCTCGCCACCGACCCGACCAACGCCTCGCTCGCCACCCGCGTGGTGGACGCGCTCGCCGCGAGCCGCAACTGGGCCGTGGCCAAGGAGATCGTCACCAAGGCCGTGATCGAGAATCCGGGCGACGTGGGCCTCGTGTCGCTGCAGTTCAAGATCCTCGCGGCGTCCGGGGACTTCCGGCCGGCGATCGCGACCGGTGAGGAGATGGTGCAGATGGACACCTCCCTCGCCGACGTCGCGTTCTTCCAGCGCCTCTCGGCGCTCTATGCGGCCGACAGCCAGCCGCAGAAGGCGGCCGAGGCGGCCGCGCGCGGCACGCGGAAGTTCCCGAACGACGCGAACCTCTGGCAGTTCTACGCCCAGACGCTGAAGAACTCCGGTCAGACGCAACAGTCGATCGCCGCCGCGAAGCGCGCGCTCGAGATCGACCCGAAGATCCCCAGTGGCTGGACGCAGATCGCGGTGGCGTACAACGAGCTGAACGAGCCGGACAGCGCGCTCATCGCCCTGCGCATGGCGAAGGCGGCGGGCGACAACGCCGACCAGGTGGGCACCTTCGCGCTCAGCATCGGCAACAAGCTCTACCAGGCGGCGGCGAAGGAGGACCCGAAGGTCGCCGCGTCGTTCCAGAAGGCGCTGCCCTACCTGCATTTCGCCGACAGCACCATCACCGATGCGGCGAGCCAGGGGAACGCGAAGTTCCTCATCGGTGTGTCGTCGTACTACATCGCCTCCAGCCTCGCGCAGGGGCTCCAGGCGAGCCGGAGCTGCGAGGACGCCATGCGTGCCCAGGGCGCCGCGGTGAACGCGACGATCTACACCCAGGCCGGCGGCCGCACCGCGCCCGACGCGGCGGGGCAGATCCTCACCGCCATGGGACAGCTGACGCCGTACATCGACCAGTCCGTCAAGACGCTCTGCAAGTCGCAATAGGGCCCAACGCCCTGGAGCATCCCGGCACCCGCCGTCGCCCACGCGACGGCGGGTGTCGGCGTTCCGGGGACCATCGTGTCATCTTTCGGGCGATGACCGATCGCTCCGCAAGCGCCGCGTACAACACCGCCTGGCACGCCCCGGTGCTGGTGGACGCCGTCTGCGATGCGCTCGCGGGCTGCGCGCGCGTGCTCGACGGCACGCTCGGCGGCGGCGGGCACGCGGCGGCGCTCCTCGAGCGGGGCGCGCACGTCACCGGCATGGACCGTGATCCCACCGCGCTGGCCGAGGCGCGCGTGCGGCTCGGCGGCGCTGCCGCCGCCGCGAGGTTCGTCGCGGTGGAAGGGAACCACGACGCGATCGACGAGATCCCCGCGCTCGCGGGCGCGCGGTTCGACGGCATCCTGCTCGATCTCGGCGTCTCCTCGCGCCAGATCGACGACGATGCGCGCGGCTTCTCCTTCCGTCCCGGCGTCGCGCTCGACATGCGGATGGCGCCCGCCGGCGAGACCGCCGCGGACCTGCTGAACACCGCGGAC
>JAOUHR010000053.1 GCA_029884515.1 Gemmatimonadota bacterium | reverse complement strand
GATCGGGCGTCATCGGACTCTAAGCGATAAGTACAAGCTGAGCAAAGTCTTAGGTCACCGCTTCGGGATCCACGCTTCCTTCGTCCGTCGCTCAGCTGATCGCGCAGGAGGCGCGCCTTCGCTGCGCAGGTCAACGTCTTAATGGTCCCTTAATCTCCAAGCCGTTGTGGTAGAACGAGTTAGTTGCCCAACAAAGTTGACCCTGCCGCATTGTCCCGATAGGTTCCCGCCCACGCGCTACCGACGCGAACAGTTCGCGTCCCTATCCGCGACCCCACTTTGGAGAATGTTCAGATGAAGCGTATTGCCGCTCTTGCCGCCGTTGTCGTGCTCGCCGCTTGCTCACCGAAGGCCGAGGAGAAGCCGGCCGCTGCCGCCGCCGACATGGCCACGCCCGCGATGACGGATTCGATGCACAGCATGATGGACTCCGCCGCGAAGATGGTGGATTCCACGATGCAGAAGGCCGATTCGGCCATGAAGGCGACGAAGACCAAGATGTAAGCTGCTTCCTCCCGGAAGCACCGCGGGAGTTACGAGCGCGCGGCCCCGTCGGGTCGCGCGCTCGTCATTTCTATCACCTCGACTCGCGCGTGGAGCTGGGCCCCCTCCGTCGCGACGCGCACCGTGGTGCCGGGGTCCACCTCGCGTCGCACCATCGCGATGGCGAGCGGCCCGCGCCGCGGGGAACGCACGCTGGATCGCACGTCGCCCACGTCCTTCCCCTCGGCGTCGTGCACGCGCGCTCCCACCGGCAGCGGCTCCGCCGACGCGAGCCAGCGCAGGTGCCGGTTCACGTGCCCGCGGAAGTGGATGCGCGCGACGACCTCCTGCCCGGTGTAACAGCCCTTCTCGAACGAGATGGTGCCGAGCATGTCGAGGTTCGCCTCCTGCGGGATCGTCTCGGCGTCCATGTCGCGGCCGAATTCCGGGATGCCGGCCTCGACGCGCGCGATCTCCACCTGTTCGGCGCTCGCTGCGCGCACGCCGCTCGCCAGGAGCGCAGCTCGCAGCGCGGCGATCCGCTCAGTCGTGCCGATGACGTCGAAGCCTCCCGGCCAGAGGTCGGTGGAACGCGCCACCAGCACGGCGGCGTCGCCCGCGCCGTGGATGAGTCCGCTCACGGGATCCGCCGCCGCGAGCGCCCTGCCCGCGGCCGCGTCAGCGCCCAGCGCGCGAACGACCGCATCGGCCGCCGCCCCGGCGTCGCCGTACACGCCGATGCAACCGGTCTCCTCCGTGACCATCCGGTACTTGGCGAGCCGCGGGTTCACGAACTTCCGGACCATCGCCACGAAGCCCTCCGCGGCGGCGGGCTCGGTGTCCACGAGGAGGTCGGTGCCGCGGTCGAAGACGCGCACGAGCGCGATCACGCGTCCCTTCGGTGTGAGCGCCACCGCGCGCTGGCCGCGCCCCGGGGTGAGCGCGAGCACATCGTTGGTGACGAGACCGCCGAGCGTCGCCTTGGCGCCCTCGCCGGTGAACGTCATGCGCAACCGGGCGGATCGATCCACGAGCATCAGCGCGGTCGCGGCGGGCGCGCCGTCGTGCGCGTCGACGGACCGCGCGGCGCCGGGGCGCGCATCGCCGGGACGCGTTCCCTGCGTCATCGTCGTCCGCCCGAGGAGACGCCGGTGAGTTCGCGTACGCGCTCCGGAGTGAGGTCCGCGATCGACTCCACCCAGGCATCCGCCTCGACCGCCTCGTGCGCCGCGAATGCCCCCACCGCCACGCAGGCGATCCCGGCCGCGCGCGCCGCCCGGATCCCGACGAGGTGGTCCTCCACCGCGAGTGCGCGCAGCTGCTGCCCGGGGAAGAGCTGGGCGATGCGTGCGAGCGCGGTCTCGTATGGCGCGGCGTCCGGCTTCGGGCGCGGCGCGTCCTCGAGCGCGATCACCGGACGGAAGAGCCCGTCGAGCCCCCCGAGCCCGAACACGAACTCCACCTCACGGCGCGACGCGCGCGTGACGAGCGAGAGCCGGCAGCAGCTGGAGAGCCGCTCGAGCGTGGGGCGCGCGGCGGGTGCGATGGTGAGACCCTTGCCGGCGCGCGTCGCGAAGGCGCGTTCCGCTCGGAGGCGCGCCAACTCCGTCGCGGTCTCGTCGTCCGGTGCTCCGGCCGCGCGCCGCACGCGCCGCACCGCGTCCTCGGTGCAGTAGCCGGCCCCGGCCGCCGCGAGCGTGTCGGTCACCGTGATCCCCTCCACCGCCAGTGACTCGGAGAGCGCGTCCCGCCGCAGCGCCGCGGTCTCGGCGATGACGCCTTCGAACTCCACGAGCAGCACGGGGACGTCCATCCCCCAATCCTAACCCGGTCCCAGCCCGCGAGCGTAGCCCTCGTCGAGGAGTTCCACGGGATGCCGGGTGACGACCCGCCTCCCGTCGAGCACCAGTCCGCCGCCGATCTGCATGAGGCATCCCGGGTTGCCGGTGGCCACCACCTCCGCGCCCGACTCCGCGATGCGCGCGAGTTTCGGCGCCAGCACGCGCTCGGCCACGTCGGGCTGCACGAGGTTGAAGATGCCGGCGCTGCCGCAGCACTGGTCGGAGTCGGCCAGCGCCACGAGCTCGACGTGGCGCAGCGCGCCGAGCACGGCCTGCGCCGGTGCCACCACGCGCTGCGCGTGCTGCAGGTGGCAGGGCGCGTCGTACGCGACTCGCACACCTCCCGCGCCCGACGTCGGACGGGGGCCGGCCTCGGCGAGCAGTTCGTGCACGTCGCGCACGCGTGCGGCGAAGGCGGCCGCGCGCGGCGCCCATGCGGGATCTCCGGCGAGCAGATGTCCGTACTCCTTGCACATGGCGCCGCACCCGGCGGAGTTCATCACGACGACGTCGGCACCGCCGGCCTCGAACGCGGCGATGTTCCGGCGCGCGAGCGCGCGTGCGGTGTCCGCGTCGCCCGCGTGGGCGTGCAGGGCGCCGCAGCACGTCTGGCCGGCGGCCGCGCGCATCCGCCATCCGTTCACGGCGAGCACGCGTTCGGTCGCTCGGTTCACGCCGGTGAAGAGGCCTTCCATCACGCAGCCGGTGAGGAGCGACGCGGTCCCGCGGTGCGCACCGGGTGGCGGGTGGCTCGCCGCGGCGCGCGAGTCGCTCAGGTCGGTGCCGGCCTTGGCGCGTCCCGTTGACGCGAGCATCGCGAACGGCATCGCGAGCCGTCGCGGCAGCAGGTGCACCGCGATCGCCGGCAGGCCGAGGGCGCGCGCCGCGCGCGCGAACGCGAGGGCGGGCCGCAGGAGCACCGGCCTGGCAAAGACCGCGAGCACCACGCGCGCGACCAGCGGAAGCGGACGGTCCACGGTGATCGTCTCGCGTGCCGCCTCGAGGAGCCGTCCGTATGGCACGCCGCTGGGGCACGCCGTCTCGCAGCCGCGGCAGCCCAGGCACTTGTCGAGATGTTCGCGCACCACGGGGTCGTCACGCTCCACGGTGCCGTCGAGGAGTGCTCCCATCAGAACAAGCCGCCCGCGTGGCGAGTCGTTCTCGTCCTCGAGCGCGAGGTAGGTGGGGCACGCTGGCAGGCAGAACCCACAGTGCACGCACGAGTCGAGTCCCGCGCGCTCGCGGCCGAGGGGTGTGGTCTCGAGGCTCATCCCTCCTCCCCGAGGAGACCCGGATTGAGCACGCGCGCCGGGTCGAATCGCTCGCGCAGCCGGCGTGAGAGCGCGTCCCAGCGCCAGGTAAGCGCGCGGTCGCCTGGTGCGAGGCGCGTGCGCACGCGGTCCCAGGTCGCGGGTTCGACGGCGACGGCCGTGGCGCCGGCGGTCGACTGCAGCGCGGCGCGCGACGCCGCGACGAACGCGCCGTTCCCGCCGATGCGGACGAGGGCGCGCGTCCCGGCCGGCAGCGCCAACGCCGCCGCGTCCTCGCGCGCGAGGTCCAGCATCGCGAGCGGCGCGTGCGGCCCGCGCGAGAACTCGCGGAGCGCCGCGCCCGGGTCGTTGCGCGAGACGCCGCCGGGCGTGTCGCGCGCGTCGTCCATGACCATCGCCCAGCTCTCGTCCACGGCGGGCCGCGATCGGAGTCGCAGATGCAGCCGCGCGATGACGGCCAGGGTCCCCCACGAGCCGGTGATGGCCCGCGTCAGGTCGAAGCCGGCGACGTTCTTCACCACGCGTCCACCCGCCCCGAGCACGCGGCCCATCCCGTCCACCGCCTCCACGCCGAGCACGAGGTCGCGCGGGCGGCCGAGCGACTCGGCGAAGGGGCCCGCGGTCGCCGTGGCGACGGTCGCGCCCACGGTGCCGCGGTCATCGCCCCAGGGGAGGAGCGGACACCACTGGCCATGCTCGCGTGTCGCGGCGTCGAGTTCGGCCAGCGTCGTCGCCGCGTCCACGGTGATCGTGAGGTCCGCCGGCGTGTAGGCGACGATGCCGCGCATGGCTCCGACACTCAGTGTCACACCGGCGCGCACGGGGTGGCCAGAGTCCATCCAGGTACCTGCTCCCTCGATGCGCAGACCCGCGTCGCGCGTTGCGGCGGAGCGTGTCGCGGCGTCGCGCACGAGGCCGGCGAGCTCACGCACGTTGCGTGGCTGGTCGCTCACGCCTGGCCCCCTCGCACCGACGCCGCCCCGTGCCACTCCTTGCACGCGCGCACCGGCACCACCTTGCCGGGGTTCGACCGCCGTTCCGGGTCGAACACATCGCGCAGCGTGCACATCGCGTCGAGCGTCTCGGCGGTGAGGAGCGCATCCATGTACGGGAGCTTGTCGAGCCCCACGCCGTGCTCACCCGTGATCGTCCCGCCGGCGGCGATGCAGCGCGCCATGATCTCGCGCATCGCCTGGTGCACGTGCCGCGACTGCTCCGGGTCGCCCGCGTCGTACGGGATGTTCGGGTGCAGGTTGCCGTCGCCGGCGTGGAACACGTTGCAGACGCGCAGGCCGTGCCGGGCGCCGATGACCTGGATCTCCTCGAGCACGTCGGCGAGCTGCGTGCGTGGCACCACCGCATCCTGTACCGCGAGATGCGGCGAGACGCGGCCCATCGCGCCGAACGCCTTCTTGCGTCCCTGCCAGAGTCGTGCGCGTTCGGTGGCGTCGCGGGCCACCCGCACGCCTCGCGCGCCGGCTCCGCGGCACTCGGTCTCCACCGCCGCGGCGTCCTCCTCGAGGCCGGCGGCCGCGCCATCCACCTCGATCAGCAGCACGGCCGCTGCATCGCGCGGGTAGCCCGCCGCGTAGATGCTCGACTCGACCGCTTCGATGGTTGCCTGGTCCATCAATTCCAGCGCCGCCGGGAGGATCCCCGCCGCGATGATGCGCGACGTGGCGTCGGCGGCTGCGCGCACGGACGTGAAGTCGGCGAGCAGCGTGATCACGCGCTCGGGGTCGGGTGTGAGCCGAACGGTCACGTCCGCCACCACGCCGAAACACCCCTCGCTCCCGACGAAGGCGCCAAGGAGGTCGTAGCCGCCATCGTCGCCGCGATCCAGTGGGATCACGGTCCCGTCGGGGAGCACGATGGTCGCCCGCAGCACGTGGTTGAGCGTGACGCCGTACTTGAGGCAGTGCGGCCCGCCTGCGTTCTCGGCGATGTTGCCGCCGATGGTGCACGCGGTCTGCGAGGAAGGGTCCGGCGCGTAGTGGAGCCCGAACGGCGCGACGGCCTTCGTGAGTGAGGCATTCACCACGCCGGGCTCGACGGTCGCGGTTCGCGCCTCGGCGTCGATCGCCAGGATGCGCTTCAGCCGGTGGAGTCCGAGCAGCGTGACGCCGTCGGCGAGCGCGCCGCCCGAGAGTCCGGTGCCGGCACCGCGCGCCACGAAGGGTGCGCCCACCGCGGCCAGCGCGCGCATCACGGCCACGAGCTCGTCGCGCGATCCGGGAAAGACGGCGAGCGCGGGGTCGCGGGCGAGTCCGGGCAGTCCGTCAGAGCGGTAGACGAGGAGCGAGGCATCGCGGGTGAGCACGTGCGACGGGCCGACGATGCCCGCCAGCGCGCCGGCGAGCGCGCGGACGTCGACGGGCGCAGGCGGCGCGGCCGGATCGGCCACGGTCGGGAACGCGGACGTGGTCACGCGCGGGAAGCTAGGGGTCTCGCGCACCTGGCGCGACGCGCACGCCGCGACTCGCTTCTTGGCGGCTGGCGGGAGCGGTGCGCGACGCACGAAGGGGGCCCGGTCTCCACGCGGAGTCCGAACCCCCTTCGCAGTCGCCGCGCGTTCACCGGGCGCGCGACGACGGCTGCTACCTGCAGTTACCCGCTGGCGGTCAGGTGACCGCCCAGAACCCGGCCAGCGACCGCCCCTCGGGGGACGTGCGCAGCTTGTCGAATGCGCGTTCGCGGATCTGGCGGATGCGCTCGCGCGTCACGCCCATGAGCGCGCCGATCTTCTCGAGCGTCATGGCCTCGGCGCCTTCGTCGAGACCGTAATAGAGGTTCAGGATCTTGCGCTCGCGCGGCGTCAGGTACTGCTGGAAGACGCGGTCGATGCACTCGCGCATGAGCTTGAAGTCGGTTCGCTCCTCGATCTCGACGCCGTCGCCGCCGGCGAAGCGCTCGCCGAGCGTGCAAGCCTCGCGGTCGGAACGATCCACCGGCGCGTCGAGCGAGAGCTCCGTGGAACTCATCGCCTTGGAGGCGCGGACCTGTTCAGGGGTCTCGTCGAGGAGGCGACCGATCTCGTTGTCGGTCGGGTCGCGCTTGAGCACCTGCGCCAGCACCGTCTCGGCGCGCGACAGGCGGATGAGCTGCGAGTTCTGGTTGAGCGGGATGCGGACCGAGCGGGTCTGCTCGGCGAGCGCCTTGAGGACCGCCTGGCGCACCCACCACACGGCGTAGGAGATGAACTTCACACCCTGGTCGGGATCGAACTTGCGGACGGCCTTCAGGAGGCCCTCGTTCCCGATGGCGACGAGCTCGGAGAGGTCGAGGCCGTGGCCCTGGTACTTCTTCACGTAGCTGATCACGAACCGCAAGTTCGCCGTCACGAGCCGCTCGGCTGCGGCTTCATCACCCTTCTGGGCGAGGCGCGCAAGGCGCCGCTCTTCGGCGGCGTCGGTGATCAGCGGGAGCTTCTGGATGTCCTGGAGGTACTGGTCGAACGCGGAGGAGGGTGAGGAACGGAAGTAGCCTTTCGATCTCGTCTCGGTCGCGTGCTGCATACCCACCCCGTAGACCGCGTGTTGAATGGAGCGGCCGACCTCCGCCGCTGGAACACACCCTCGGACGTGATGCGGATCACCGTTTCCAGGCCGGATGCACCCGGGAGGCATAGGCTAGCAGACGGGGAAGGAAACGGTCAACAGCCAAGAACTATGCCATGGCGACACCAGGGCGTCGCCAAAGCGCCATCTCGTTGCCGTACAACAAGTTGGCAAAACTCACAAATGTTCGATTGACCGCAGGACGTCCGCGTCGGTGGCGGCGAACCCGTATCCGTTGTCAGCGCCGGCCATCTCGCCGAGCGCCCGGGGGAGGGCGTACTCGACCCTTCCACCGCGCGACTTCTTGTCAGTGCGCGTGGCGCTGACCACCTCGGTTGGGCTGACGCCTTCGGGAAGCCGTACGGGAAGGCCGGCGGCGTCGCAGACGGTGGCGATGGAGTCCGCGAGCCCGCGTTCGGCGAGCCGCAGGCGCTCGGCGAGGATCGCCTCGGCCACCATGCCGATCGCCACGGCGTCCCCATGTGCGATGCCGTACCCCGTCACCTGCTCGATCGCGTGGCCGACGGTGTGCCCGAAGTTGAGGACCTTCCGCAAGCCGCTCTCCCGCTCGTCCTGGCGGACCACCTTCACCTTTATCTCGATCGAGCGCTGCACGAGCTGAAGCGCGGTGGCATCGTCGGGCCGGTCGCCGTGGAGGATCTGCCGCAGGTTGGCGGCGATCCAGCCGAAGTAGGCCGCGTCGGCGATGACGCCGTGCTTGATGGCCTCGGCCAGCCCAGACCGCAGCTCGTTGGGTGGAAGGGTGGCGAGCACGCGGGGGTCCACGAGCACGAGCGCCGGATGGTGGAAGGCGCCCACGAGGTTCTTGCCCGCGGCGGTGTCCACGCCGGTCTTGCCGCCGATCGCGGCGTCGATCATGGAGAGGAGCGTGGTCGGGACTTGCACGAGGGGCACCCCGCGCAGGAATGTCGCGGCGACGAATCCCGCGAGGTCGCCGGTCACGCCGCCGCCGAGCGCGACGATCGCGCTGTCGCGCCCATAGCGGGCGGCCACGAGCTGGTCGGTGAGTGCGCCCCAGGTGTGGCGGGTCTTGTGCCGCTCGCCGGCCGGGAAGGTGAGGAGCAGGGGTTCGCCGGCCGACACGGCGCGCACGGCGGCGAGGGCCTGCTCGCCATAGATCGCCGCGACGTGCTGGTCGGCGATGAGGGCGACCCGGTGCTCCGGCACGCGCTCCGCGATGCGCTGGCCCAGGGAGTCCAGGGCGCCGGACGCGATCTCGATGGCGGCTCCGTGGAGGCTCAGGCCGCCCTTCATGCTACCAGGTGACCTCGCCGGCGCCGGCGCGGCGGTTCGCCACCCGGGCCAGCACGAAGAGGAGGTCGGAGAGCCGGTTCAAGTAGACGATGACGATCGGCGGGATCTCGGCCTCGCGCTGCAGGTGGATCACCGAGCGTTCAGCGCGGCGGCACACCGTGCGCGCGACGTGGAGCGCCGCGGCCTTCGGCGTGCCGCCGGGCATGATGAACGCCTTCAGCGGCTCGAGCTCGGCCTCGCCGTCGTCGATCGCCTGCTCGAGCTGGGCCACGCGCGCGTCGCCGATGCGCGCCTTCTCGAGCTGCGCGTGCATCTTCTCGAGGTCGGGGGTGGCGAGCATCGAACCGAGGGCGAAGAGGTCACGCTGCACGGGGGCGAGCACCTCGTCGATCCGGGGCATGGTCGCCACCGAGCGTGCGACGCCGATCACGGCATTCAGCTCGTCCACGTCGCCGTAGGCGCTCACGCGCGGGTGATCCTTCGGCACGCGGCCGCCGCCGAAGAGCCCCGTGTCGCCCGCGTCGCCCGTCTTGGTGTAGATCCTCGTGCTCATGCCGAGAATCTAACGTGCGAGAGGGCCCTTGCTCGGCGGCGGGATGGTCTGGATCTGCT
>JAOUHR010000418.1 GCA_029884515.1 Gemmatimonadota bacterium | reverse complement strand
GATGCGGTACGGCGGCAGCACGCAGGCCGAGTCGCCCGAGTGGATCCCGGCGTCCTCGATATGCTGCATCACCCCGCCGATCACCACGCGCCGGCCGTCGGAGATCGCGTCCACATCCGCCTCGAAGGCGTCCTCGAGGAAGGCGTCCACGAGCACCGGCCGCTCCTCGGAGACGCGCACCGCCCGACCGAAGTAGTCCCGCAGCGACGGCTCGTCGTAGACGATCTCCATCGCGCGTCCGCCGAGCACGTAACTCGGCCGCACGAGCACCGGGTAGCCGATCCGCGTCGCGATCTCGACGGCGGCGGACACGCTCGTCGCGGTGCCGTTCGGCGGCTGCGTCACGCCGAGCGACCGGGCCAGCTTGTCGAACCGCTCACGGTCCTCGGCGATGTCGATCGCCTCGGGCGACGTGCCGAGGATCCTCACGCCGGCCGCCTCGAGCGGCTTCACGAGCTTGAGCGGCGTCTGGCCACCCAACTGCACGATCACGCCGACCGGCTGCTCCCGGTGCACGATCTCGAGCACGTGCTCGAACGTGAGCGGCTCGAAGTAGAGCTTGTCCGACGTGTCGAAGTCGGTGGAGACCGTCTCGGGGTTCGAGTTGACCATGATGGTCTCGTACCCGGCCTCGCGCAGCGCGATGGCCGCCCGCACGCAACAGTAGTCGAACTCGACGCCCTGGCCGATCCGATTCGGACCGCTGCCCAGGATCACCACCGACTTCCGCCCCGACCGCGGTGCCTCGGATTCCTCGTCGTACGAGGAGTAGAGGTACGGCGTGTTCGACGGGAACTCGCCGGCGCAGGTGTCCACCATCTTGAACGATGGGCGGATCCCCATGCCCCAGCGGCGCTCACGCACCACCGATTCCACCTCGCCACGGAGGCGCGCGAGTTGGCGGTCCGCGAAGCCCATCTGCTTCATGCGACGGAGCGCGGCGGCGTCCACCGTGGGCAGTGCCGTGTACGCGCGCTCCGCCAGCAACAACTCCTCCAACTGTCGCAGGAACCAGGGATCGATCCGGGTGCGGCGGTGCAGCTCCTCGACGGACATCCCGAGGCGCAGCGCGCGCTTGATCTGGAACACGCGCTCGGGCACCGGCATCGCCAGCGCCGTCTCCACCGCGGAGAGCGAGTCGTCGGCCACGCGGTCGTCCATCGGGCGCTCGGCGGTCTCCCACCCGATGCGATCCGCCTCGAGCGCGCGGAGCCCCTTCTGGAACGCCTCCTTGAACGTGCGGCCGATCGCCATCGACTCCCCCACCGACTTCATCTGGGTGGTGAGCACGGGATTCGCCCCGGGGAACTTCTCGAACGCGAACCGCGGCACCTTCACCACCACGTAGTCGAGCACGGGCTCGAAGCTCGCCGGCGTCGTCTTCGTGATGTCGTTCGGGATTTCGTCGAGCCGGTAGCCGACCGCGAGCTTGGTCCCGATGCGCGCGATCGCGAACCCGGTCGCCTTGGATGCGAGCGCCGACGAGCGCGAGACCCGCGGGTTCATCTCGATGACGACCATGTCGCCATCCTCGGGATTGACGGCGAACTGGATGTTACAGCCGCCGGCCGCGACCCCCACCTCGCGGATCACCTTCATCGCCGCGTCGCGCATCACCTGGTACTCGCGGTCACTCAGCGTCATCGCCGGCGCGACGGTGATCGAGTCGCCCGTGTGCACCCCCATCGGGTCGATGTTCTCGATCGAGCAGATGATCACCACGTTGTCCGCGGAGTCGCGCATCACCTCGAGCTCGTACTCCTTCCAGCCGATCAGCGAACGCTCGATCAGCACCTGCGAGATCGGCGACTCGTCGAGCCCGCGGCGCACGATCGCCTCGTACTCCTCGCGGTTGTAGGCGATACCCCCGCCGGACCCGCCGAGCGTGAAGGCCGGCCGCACGATCGCCGGGAATCCCGTCCACTCGGCGACCGCGAGCGCCTCGTCCCACGTGGTGGCGATCTTGCCCTGCGGGCACTTGAGCCCGATCCGTTCCATCGCCTCGCCGAAGAGCTTCCGGTCCTCGGCGAGGTCGATCGCGTGGGCGTTGGCACCGATCAGCTCCACCCCGTACTTCTCGAGCACCCCGTTCTTGTGGAGCGCCATCGCGACGTTGAGCGCCGTCTGCCCGCCCATCGTGGGCAGCAGCGCATCCGGCTTCTCGCGCGCGATGATCAGCTCGACGAACTCCGGCGTCACCGGCTCGATGTACGTGCGGTCCGCGACTTCCGGGTCGGTCATGATCGTCGCCGGATTGGAGTTGACGAGGATCACCTCGTACCCCTCCTCCCGCAGCGCCTTGGCGGCCTGCGTCCCGGAGTAGTCGAACTCTGCGCCCTGCCCGATGACGATCGGACCGGAACCGATGAGCAGGATGCGATGGATGTCGTTACGACGCGGCATCTAGGAGGTCGTCGATGATGTCAGTGCGGGACCGGACCGGCGCCCAGTTGGTGTCCGTGCGGAGCTTCGTGTTGTCCCCCACCAGCTGGGGCACGTCGACCGCGCGCTGCAGTGCCGGATCGGGCACGAGCGGGCTGTCCACCCCTGCGCGGGAGAGCACCTCGGCGGCCAGCGTCCCGACCGATGCACCCTCGCCGCTGCAGACGTTGTAGACCTCGCCCGCGCGCCCCTTGGCGACCAGGGCAATATATGCGCCAG
>JAOUHR010000052.1 GCA_029884515.1 Gemmatimonadota bacterium | reverse complement strand
GGCCGAACCCCACGCCGAACAGTCCGCCCGAACCCACCGCGATGAGCGACTGCTGCAGCTGGTGGTTCACCTCCACCGCGCTCTCCGCACCGGAGGCGAAGCCCATGAGCCGGCGCAGCACGTAGTCCAGCTTGTGCGCGTACGTCCAGAGCACGGGCGCGCCGAGCAGGCCGAGGAAGATGAAGTGCCCGATCCGGGCGCCGGCGGCGAAGAGCATCACGCCCATCACGAAGGCGTAGAAGATCACGACGGAGAGGTCGGGCTCGGCGAGGAGCAGCGCGCTGAGCACCCCGAGCACGACGATGAACGGCAGGATCCCCTTGGAGAGCCGGCGCAGCCCCTCCTCCCCGCCCTTCTTCACGATCAGCATCGCGGTCCACACCACCACCGCCAGCTTGCCGAGCTCGGAGGGCTGCAGCGAGCCGCCGAAGAGGAACCGCCGCGAGCCGCCGATGGAGGGCGCGATGGACTTCGTGAACGGCAGCACGGTGACGAGCAGCAGGAGGATCGTGAGCCCCATGATCGGCCAGGCCCACCCGCGCCAGCGCTCCGCGTCGATCTTGGCGAAGGCGACGAAGGCCACGAAGCCGACGGCGACGCCGGTGATCTGCCGCAGCAGGTAGTGCCAGCTCGGGAGCTTCTGGGTCATCGCGACGCCCGCACTGGCGGAATAGAGCGTGGCCAGCCCGAAGGCGAGCAGCGCCGCGGTGACGACGATCAGCACGCGCGCCTCGATCGACATGCGCCACCGCTCGCGCGAATGCGTCGCGGCGAACGCGGGGGGCGTGCGGGCGCGCGCGCCGGCGGGGAGCGGGAGGGCGGAACTCGTCACGCGCCGAGGGCCAGGCGGCGGAAGGCCGCGCCCCGCTCCTCGTAGTTGGTGAACATGTCGTAGCTCGAGCAGGCGGGGGCGAGGAGGACGGCGTCGCCCGGTACCGCGATCTCGCGGGCCCGGGCGATGACCTGCTCGAAGGACGATCCGAGGCGCTCCACCGCCACGTGCGGCGCGAGGTCCTTCACCACCTTCGGGGCCGACTCGCCGTAGGCGAGCACCATCTTCGCGTGCCCGCGGATCGCATCAACGAGCCCCGTGTAGGGCTCGCCTTTGTGGCGGCCGCCGAGGAGGAGGATGGTGGGCCGGGTCATCGACTCGAGGGCGACGCGGGCCGCGCCGACGTTCGTCGCCTTGGAATCGTTCACCCAGAGCACGCCATCACGCTCGCCCACCGGCTCGAGCCGGTGCGCGATGCCCTTGAACCCGCGGAGCGCGGCGGCGATCCGCGCGCGCCCGGTGGTGGTCTGGTCCGCGGGCAACGCATGCCAGACCGCGAGCGCCGCGGCGAGTGCGTTCGCGACGTTGTGCGCGCCGAGGAGCGGCAGGAGGGCCCGCTCGAGGAGCGCGCTCCCGCCGAGCGTGAGCATCTGGGCGTCGGCGTCATACCAGGCGTCCGCCGTGCGGTCGATGAGCGAGAACCGGCGCGCCTGTCCCGGCACCTTCGCCGTGCGGCGCGTCACCTCGGCGTCGTCGCCGTTCACCACGCGGATGGAGGCGGGCGTGGCGTTCCGGAAGAGGAGCATCTTGTCGGCGTAGTACTCCTCGAGGCCCGCGTACCGGTCGAGGTGGTCGGGGGCGAGGTTGGTGAGCACGGCCACCGTGGGCGCGACGGAGGGCGAGTCGTGCAGCTGGAACGACGAGAGCTCCACCGCCATCCACGCCGGGCGCCGGGCGCCGAGCGCGACCTCGGAGAGCGGCGTCCCGATGTTCCCCGCCTCGACGGTCTCGTGCCCGAGCGCGCGCAGGAGGTGCCCGACCAGCGCGGTGACGGTGGTCTTGCCGTTGGTGCCTGTGACGCCGATGTACGGCACGCCCGGCAAGGCGCGCAGTGCCACCTCGATCTCGGAGAGGACCGCGGCGTCGCCGGCACGCGCCGCGAGGAGTGCCGGCGCCGTCGGCGGCACGCCCGGACTCACGACCACCGTGCCCGCCGCGGTGATGCGCGCGAGGTCGTGACCGCCGGCCTCGGCGACGATCCCCTCGGCGGTGAGCTGCGCCGCCGCCTCGGCCACCGCCGGTCCCGTGCCCGCGTCGCTCGCGTACACGCGCGCGCCGGCGCGCGCGAGGAGCCTGGCCGCCGACACCCCGCTCCGCCCGAGCCCGATGACCGCGACCGCGCCGCGGGCCGCGAGGGCGTCGAGCGGGGCGGGTGTGCTCACCGGATCTTGAGGGTGGAGAGCGCGAGGAAGGCGCACAGCACGCCGAGGATCCAGAAGCGCACCACCACCCGCGTCTCGGGCCACCCCTTGAGCTCGTAGTGATGGTGGATCGGGGCGCGCAGGAAGACGCGGTGCGCCTTCGCGTACTCCACGCCGTGGCGGCGCTTCCGGTACTTGAACACGGAGCGCTGCACGATCACCGAGAGGGTCTCCGCCACGAACACGCCGCCCACGATCAGCACGAGGAACTCGCTCTTGAGCAGGATCGCGACGCCGCCCAGGGCGCCGCCCAGGGCGAGCGAACCCGTGTCTCCCATGAAGACCTGGGCGGGGTGTGCATTGAACCAGAGGAAGCCCGTCGCCGCGCCGAACACCGCGGAGCAGAAGATCGTCAGCTCGCCGGCGCCGCGGAGGTAGACCAACTGCAGGTAATCCGCGGCGTCGAACCGTCCCATCACGTAGGCGAACATCGCCATGGTGAGCATCGCGATCGCCATCAGCCCGGAGGCGAGGCCGTCGAGCCCGTCGGTGAGGTTGACCGCATTGCTCGTCCCCGTCATCACGAAGGTGACGAACGGGAGATAGAGCAGCGGGCTCATCACGATCAACACGTACTTGTAGAACGGCAGCGTGGTGGACGCACCCGCGAGGTTGTTGAGCGGGTACTGCCAGAGCAGGAGGCCGAGCCCGAGGCCGATGGTCACCTGCCCCGCGAGCTTGTAGCGCTCCACCAGGCCGTGGTTCTCGCGGCCCTCTCGCTTCTGCCGGAGCTTGAGGTAGTCATCGAGGAACCCGATCGCGCCCATCAGCACGGTGACCACGAGCGCGAGCCAGACGTACTTGCTGTCGAAGCGCATCCAGAGCAGCGTGGACCCGGCGATCGCGGCGAGGATGATCAACCCGCCCATCGTCGGCGTCGTACCCTTCCCCGCGTGCGAGTCCGGCGTGCCCTTGCGCACCACCTGGTGGATCTGGAGTCCCTGCAGCCAGCGCAGCATCCAGGGCCCCACCACGAAGCAGACCAGGGCCGCCGTGATCGCGGCGCCCGCGGCCCGGAACGAGATGTAGCGGAAGATGTTGAAGCCACTCACGTACGAGGTGAGCGGGAGCAGGAATTCGTACAGCATCAGCCGTCGGCCCAGGTGGTGAGGAGCGGGACGAGGCGCTCGAGCTTCACGCCCCGTGACGCCTTGAGCAGGATCGCCGCGTCCGGCTCGAGCCGCGGCGCGAGCCGCGGCCAGAGGTCGTCCACGTCGGCGGCCGTGAGCACACGCGCGTCTCCCGGTGCCGCGGCCTCGAGCGCACCCGCGAACTCCCCGATGCCGCACACGAGGTCGTGCCCCTCCGCGAGCGCCGCCTCGGCCACCTCGCGGTGGGCCCGTGCCGCGTGTGCGCCGAGTTCGCGCATCGTGCCGAGCACCGCAACGCGTTGACGCCCGCCGCCGAGGTCCCGCAACAGGGCGAGCGCCGCCCGCGCCGACCCGGGATTCGAGTTGTAGGCGTCGTTGAGGAGGAGCGCGGCGCCAAGGGACTGCACGGCGGACCGCATCGGCGGCAGCGGCATCGCGGCGATGCCGCGCGCGCAATCCTCCGCGGCAAGGCCGAACTCCTGCGCGACGGCGAGCGCCAGGGCCGCATTCCGCAGGTTGTGCCGTCCGCGGAGCGGCACCTCCACGCGGGTGCCCGCCACCTCGAGCCACCCGCGCCCGTCGGGATGCAAGCCGTGCGTCCCGGGCGTCGGCGCGAGCACGCGCCCCGCGCGGCGGTCGGCCTCCGCCACCATCGCCGCGTCGTCCCCCGGCACCACCGCGAGCGGCACCCCGTCGGCGAGCGCCATCTCCTCGGCCATCACGCCGGCCAGGCTGCCGAGGCCCTCCAGGTGCTCCTCCTGCACGGCCGTGACCAGCGCCACCTCCGGCCGCACGATGTCGCGCAGGAGGGCGATCTCGCCCGGTTCGTTGGTGCCGCACTCCACGATCGCGACCACTGCCGCGTCGTCGAGCGCGAGGAGGGTGAGCGGCACGCCGATCCGGTTGTTGAGGTTGCCCGTGGTGGCGTGCACCGCGAGGCGGCTCCCGAGCGCGGCGCGCAGCAGCTCCTTGGTGCTCGTCTTCCCGTTCGACCCGCCCACGGCGATCACCGGCCGGCCCCAGGCGAGCCGCCGGTAGCGCGCGAGCGCGCCGAGCGCGACGAGGGTATCGGGCACCTCGAACACCGGCACGCCGAGCGCGGCGGCGCGGCGCGCATCGTCCACCACCAGCGAAGAAGCGCCCGCGCGCACGGCGTCGGCCAGGAACTCGTGCGCATCGTACCGGTCGCCGCGGAGCGCGACGAAGCAGTCGCCGGCGGTGATCGAGCGGGTGTCGGTGCTCACGCCGGCGATCGGGCGTTCATCCGCCACGCCCTGCCCGAGCGCCTGCGCGACGCGGCGGAGGGTCCAGAAGCCGATGGCGGCGGCAGTCCCGGTCATCGCGCTGCGCCTCGCGCGGCGCCTCGCGCGCCGCCAGTCGCCGCACCCGGCCCGACCACGCCACCCGCACCCGCCATCAGCGCGGCGACGATCTCCTTCTCGTCGAACGGGAGCCGCTCGGTGCCGCGGATCTGGTAGGTCTCGTGTCCCTTCCCCGCGAGCAGCACCACGTCGCGCGCCGGGTCGGCGAGGGCGATCGCGTGCGCGATGGCCGCCCTCCGGTCCTCGATGCGGTCGTAGGTGCCGGACGCGAGCGGCGCGACGATCTCGTCGAGGATCCGCTCGGGATCCTCCGTGCGCGGGTTGTCGCTCGTCACCACGAGGTGATCCGCGTGGTCGCGCGCGGCCGCCGCCATCAGCGGCCGCTTCCCGCGGTCGCGATCGCCGCCGCACCCGAAGAGCGCGATCAGCCGTCCCGCCGTGAAGGGCCGGAGCGCGACGAGCGCGCGCGTGAGCGCGTCCGGGGTGTGCGCGTAGTCGCGCAGCACCGTGGGGTGCTCGGCCAGCACCTCGAGCCGCCCCGGCACCTGCGGCAGGGTGGCGAGCCGCGCGACCACGTCGCGCAACGGGATCCCGACGGCGAGCGCCGCCGCCGCCGCGCCGAGCGCGTTCACCACGTTGAAGTCGCCGATGAGCGGGAGCCTGAAGGGCGCCGTGCCCGCCGGCGTGCGGAGTATCCCCTCGCTCCCCCGCGGCGTGAAGCGCACGTCCGTCGCGCGCACGTCGGCGCTCTCGGCGTCCAGGCCGAACCGCAGCGTGCGCGGCGCGCCGGAGAGCCGGAGCCACGCAGGATCGTCGGCATTCACCACGGCCGCGCCATCGGGCGCGAGCCGGCTCACGAGGAGCGCCTTCGCCTTGAAGTACGCGTCCATGGAGCCGTGGTAGTCGAGGTGGTCGCGCGTGAGGTTGGTGAAGACGGCGGCCGCGAAGCGCACGCCGAGCACGCGCTGCTGGTGGAGCGCGTGCGAGGAGACCTCCATGGCGACCCACCGCACGCCCGCGTCCACGAGCTCGCGGAGCGTCCGCTGCAGCTCGACGGGACCGGGCGTGGTGAGGCCGGCGCCGCCCGGAAGCGGGTCGCCGGCGCTCCGCAGGAGCACGCCCAGCGTGCCGATGCTCGCGGCAGGGGTCGCCGGCGAGTCGAGGAGGTGCCGCAGCATCCCGACCGTGGTCGTCTTCCCATTCGTGCCGGTGACCCCGATGGCGCGGAGCGACCGGGCCGGCTCGCCGTAGAAGGCCGCCGCGGCGACCGCGGCGGCGGCGCGCCCATCACGCACCACGAAGGCGGGGAGCGCCTCGGCCGCGTCGTCCTCCACGATCGCGCAGGTCGCGCCGGCGGTGGCCGCGGCCCCGAGGAACCGATGGCCGTCCGCCGCGCTCCCGCGCACGGCGATGAAGCAGTGGCCCGCCTCGACCGCGCGACTGTCGTCCGCGATCCCCGTCACCTCGGCCGGCAGCGCACCGCGCGCGTCCACGAGCAGGCCAGACTCCTCGAGCGCCGCGCGGATCACCGCCAGGGGGACGCCGCCACTCACCGCATCGTCCTCACTGGCGCGTGACGAGGCGCACCATCGCGCCGGCGGGGAGCATCGTGCCGGCGGCGGGCAGGGTCTGCGTCGCCGCGCTCGAGCGCTCGAGCGCCACCCGGAATCCGGCGCGGTGCAGCTCGTGCACGGCCCGGCGCGTCGGGAGGCCGCGCACGTCGGGCACGGCGCGGGAGCGCCGCACCGCGCGCGGCGCGGGGAGCACCTCGCCGAGCTCGAACACGAACGGCGTCGGCCTGGCCTCCAGCGCCTCGGCGCCCTCCACGTCCTCGATCGCCGCCGATGCGTCGGCCACGGCCTGCGCGCCCGCACCCTCGGTCGGCTTCACCTTGGGCCCGGTCAGGCTGCGCGGGTCGAGCGCCGCATCACGCGCGGCGATGGCGGCCGTGAGCACCGCCTTGGTGACCGGCGCCGCGACACGCCCGCCATAGTACGCGCCGTCCGGGTCATCCAGCTTCACCAGGATCACCAGCTGCGGATCCTCCGCCGGGAAGAGACCGACGAAGCTCGCCGTGTAGGCGCCGTCCTCGTAGCCGCTCCCGTCGGCGCGCATGCGGCGCGCCGTGCCCGACTTGCCCGCGAGCTCGTAGCTGGCGAGGTCGGCGGACATCGCCGTGCCGCTCGCGACCACGTCGCGCAGCAGCTCGCGCACCGTCTCCGCGGTGCCGGTGGACATCATGCGACGCACCACGCGGCGCCTGGCGCGGAACGTCACCGCACCCTCCGCGGTCCGGATCTCCTTCACGAGCGTGGGCTCGAGGAGTTCGCCACCATTGGCGATGGCGGCATAGGCGAGGGCCAGCTGCAAGGGCGTCACGGCCACTTCATACCCCATGGCGAGCGAGGCGGGCGATTGCCTGGACCACTCTCTGGGGGGCCGGAGCCGGCCCTGCGACTCGCTCGGATAGGGCGCGCCGGTGGTCATCCCGAAGCCGGCGTCGCGGAGCGCCTCGTACTCCTCGCGCGGCGTGAGCCGCTCGGCGAACTGCACCATCCCGATGTTCGATGAGAACCGGAGCACGTCGGCGAAGCTGAGCTGCTTGGCGCGGTGCACATCGGTGATGGTGCGGCCATTGAGCTGGAAGGTGCCGTCGTGTGCGTCGACCGTCTCGTCGAGCCGCACGCGGCCGCGCTCGAGGAGGGCCGCGGCGATGAACGGCTTGAGCGTCGAGCCGGGTTCGTAGGGCTCGGTGAGCGCGGTGGCGCCGGAGGCGTCGGCCTTGGCGCGGCGGCTCGCGAGCGCGCGGATCTCCCCGGTGTGCGGGTCGAGGACCACGATGTCACCGCCGCGCGCGTGCATCTCCACGATGGCGTCGGCGAGCGCGTGCTCGGCGATGTCCTGCAGGCCCTGGTGGAGCGTGAGCACGACGGTCCGCCCGGGCGACGCCGGCTGCTCGCCTTCCTCCGGCGACGCCACGCGTCCCCCGCGCCCCGTGCGCACGAGCACCGACGTGCCGTCCTCCCCGCGCAGCACGTCGTCGAGCGCGGCCTCGATGCCGCCCACCGCCGCGCCCTCACCGTCGAGGGTGCCGAGGAGCCGGCGCAGGCCGTCCGTCGCGGGCGTCACCCGCTCGAGCACCGGGCGTGGGTGCACGCCGCGCATCGCCATCACGGCCTCGGCGTCCGTCGAGAGGAAGCGCCCCGGCAGTTCGACCCACTTGCGGTTCCGGTCCGTCGCGCGTCGCACGAAGGCATCGGGCACGCCGAGGCGGCGCAGCGAGGTCGCCAGCGCCGGCATCCCCTTCACCTCCGGCGGCGCGATGGCGAGCCGCACGAGCGCGCGGCTCTCCACCAGCACCCGGCCCTCGGCGTCGAGGATCGCGCCGCGCGGTGCGGGCAACTCGGCCGTGACCGTCTGCTGGCCGCGGGCGCGCGCGCGCCAATGCTCGGTCTGGCCGAGTTGGACCCACGCGCTGCGGCCGATGAGGGCGACGGCGAACAGGGCGAAGGCGCCGTGCACGACGCCGACGCGGCTGAGACGGATCACTTGGGGGCGGTATCCCGGGAGGAGCGTGGCAGGCGGATGACGAGACTGTCGGGCGGGATGCGCATGCCGAGTCGTTCCTCGGCGATCCGGCCCAGCCGGGCCCGGCTCGATGCGTCGCGGATCGCCCCCTCGAGGGCGGCCTGCTGTGCTTCGAGCGCGGCCCGTCGCTGCCGGAGCTCTCCGAGTTCACGCGCCTGCGCGAGCCCGGTGCTCCGCCTCCATATGACGCCTGTGGCCACCAGGAAGAAACCGATGAGCCCCAGGAAGACGATCGTCCGACCCCGCACCTAGTCCTCCCCCCCACCCAGAGCCTTGCGCCACACCCGCAGGTGCGCACTCCGCGCGCGCGGGTTCGCGGCGACTTCCGCCTCCGACGCGGTGATCGGCTTGCGGGTCACGAGGGTGCCCAGCGCCACGCCGCCGCAGGTGCAGATCGGGTGCCGGGGCGGACACGTGCAGGCCATGCTCCACTCGCGGAACGCGTGCTTCACGAGCCGGTCCTCGCCCGAGTGGTAGGCGATCACCGCGAAGACGCCGCCGGCGTCGAGCCGCTCCCGCAGGTGCACGAGTCCGTTGGCGAGCCCGTCGAGCTCGTCGTTCACGGCGATCCGCAGCGCCTGGAAGAGCCGGGCGAAGTCCGCGGGACCACTGCGGGGTCCGAGCACGGCGCGGATCGCGCCCACGAGGTCGTCGCTCACGGCGAAGGGTTCGCGCTCGCGGCGGTGCAGCACCTCGCGCGCGAGCCGGCGCGCCTTGGGCTCGTCGCCGAAGGCACGGAAGACGTGCTCCAGCCGTTCCGCGTCCGCGGTGTTCAGCAGGTCCGCGGCGGTCTCGCCGGCGGGCGCCATCCGCA
>JAOUHR010000051.1 GCA_029884515.1 Gemmatimonadota bacterium | reverse complement strand
CCCCGCTGCACCGCCTGGTGATGGACGCGACGGACCGCCCACTCGTGATGACGAGCGGGAACCTGAGCGACGAACCCATCGCCGTGGACAACGACGAGGCGCGACGGCGCCTGGGGCACATCGCGGACGTCTTCCTCCTCCACGACCGGGAGATCGTGGCGCGGGTGGACGACTCGGTCGTGCGCGTGGTGGACGGCGCGCCGCTCCTCCTGCGGCGCTCGCGGGGCTATGCGCCACTGCCGCTGCGCCTGCCGATCCCGGCGCCCGAGCCGCTGGTGGCCGTGGGCCCACACCTCAAGAACACCTTCACGCTCGCGCGGGACGACGCGGCGTACGTGAGCCCGCACATCGGTGACCTCGACAGCCTCGACGGCATGGCGTACTTCCAGTCCACGCTCGAGCGCTATCGCGCGCTCTTCCGCATCGCCCCGCGCGTGGTGGGGCGCGACCTGCACCCCGGCTACCTCTCCACCCGCATCGCGAACGAACTCGGCCTCGACCGCGTGATCCCCGTGCAGCACCACCACGCGCACGTGGCGGCCGTGATGGCCGAGCACGGGGTGACGGAACGGGTGGTGGGCGTGGCGCTCGACGGCACGGGGTACGGGGCCGATGGCAACATCTGGGGCGCGGAGGTCCTGGTGGCGGACCTCACGGGATACGAGCGCAGGGCGCACCTGGCGTACGCGCCGCTTCCGGGAGGCGACGCCGCCGCGCGTGAACCCTGGCGCGTCGCCGCGGGATATGTGTCGCTCGACCCCGCCGTCGCGCCCGCCTTCTCCCTGGCGTTCGAGGGGATCCCGGACGAACACCAGGCGATCGTCGCGCGCCAGATCGCGCGGCGGCTCAACACGCCACTGGCGTCGTCGATGGGCCGGCTGTTCGACGCCGCCGCCGCGGTGCTCGGCGTTCGGCGGGGCGAGAGCTATGAGGGGCAGGCCGCGATGGAACTGGAGACCCTCGCCGGCGCCGCGCCGGCCCAGCCGCTCGAGATGCCACTTCGCGAGCACGGCGACCTGCTGCTGATGGATCCCCTGCCCCTCCTCGTGGAGTTGGGCCAGCGGCGACAGCGCGGGGAGGACGTGCGCGCACTCGCAGCCCGATTCCACGAGACGGTCATCGACACCATCGTGCGGGTGACGATTCGCGTGGCCGAGGCCGTGGGATCGGGCACGGTCGCGCTGGGCGGGGGGTCGTTCCAGAACGCGCGGCTGTGGACCCGAGTGCCCGCGTCACTGCGCGCAGCGGGCCTTCGCGTGCTCGTCCCGCGACAGCTCAGCCCCAACGACGGCGCCATCAGCTTCGGCCAGGGAGCAGTGGTCGCGGCACTCCTGCAACGGGGCGCCCCGTGATCGCCGTCGTGCCGGCGTCGGAGGTGAGCCTGCCACTCGCGTTCGCGGCGGCGACCCTCCTGGGCATGCGGCACGCGACGGACGCGGATCACGTCGCCGCCGTCTCGACGATCATCTGCCGCGAGCGCTCGGCGCTGCGATCGGGGTGGATCGGCGCGATGTGGGGCTTGGGCCACATGCTGACCCTCTTCGCCGTCGGCGCCGCGATCATCCTCCTGAAGTGGTCGATCACGCCGCGCGTCGGGCTCTCACTCGAGTTCTCCGTGGCGCTCATGCTCGTGGTGCTCGGCGTGCTGAACCTCGCCCCGCACCCTCCGCACGCCGCGCCCGGGGCTGCGGCGGCGCGACTCAAGCCATTCCTCGTCGGCGTCGTGCACGGGCTGGCGGGATCGGCGGGGGCGACGCTCCTCGTTGTGCCCCTGATCCGCGACGCGCGCTGGGCGTTCGCGTACCTCACGGTGTTCGGGCTCGGCACCATCGCCGGCATGCTGCTGGTCACCGCTTCGATCGCCGTCCCGGCATCGTACGCCACCCTACGGGTGCCATCACTGCAGCGCGCGGTGCGCCTCGCGTCGGGAGCGATCAGCGTCGCGTTCGGCCTGTACCTCGGCTACAAGATCGGGTTCGTGGACGGCCTCCTCACCGTGGGCTGGCCCGGAGCGCCACCGTAGCGCCACGGGCGCGCGTCGGCGCTCAGCGCCGCCCGATCACGCGCGTGTGGTACTCCTCGAGGTACTTCCGGAGTGCTGCGTCATCCGGATACGCCTCGCCCGGCGCGTACGGATACCGCGACATCGCCCGGAACGGCAGCGGCGCGACCGTGTTGCCCAGCGCCGTGTTCAGGTCCGCGTCCTTGATCCAGCCGTCGGAGTACAGGAGGAAGTCGCGGGTCCATCCCGCCGGGAGCGGCGGCGCGACGGTGGCGTCGAAGCGCAGCGTGGTCTCGTCCCCCGGCGCCATCACGATGTAGCGGTCGTCGGGAGCCAGCAGCAGCGGCAGCACGTCGCCGAAGCGCGTCACGGTCCCGGGGATCGGACGCCAGACCGGATCGGTGATCACGCGGTCATAGTCGAACCAGTGCGGCCCGTAACGGCCGCCCTTGCGATAGGTCTCCGAGATCCCGCGGAAGTGGAGGTCGGCGGACCGCAGGGGCAGCTCGGTGACCACGTGCGGGCTCGCCTCTGCGTCGACCGCGACGAAGGCCTGGTCCCAGTAGATCTGCATGTTCGTCCGGATGCGCACATGATGGTCCGGCGTCGGGAACTTGCCCGCGAGGTCCACCACGATCGTCTTGTCCTTGCCTGAGGGGAAGCCGATGTCGGCGGCCTTCCGCCACGCGCCGCTCGCGTCCCGCACCTCGAGCACCGGCATCGCCAACTGGATCCGCGACTGCTGGGAGAGCGCGACGTTGATGCTCGCGTCGGTCGGGTAGATCCAGCCGCGCAGGTAGAGCTGCGTGCGGGCACGACCGGCCTCCGGCCCGAGGTCCATCACCAGGTCGTGCGACTCGACGATCCCCTGGTACTCCACCGGCATGAGGTTCGCGACGTAGACGTCGTCGTGCGCGCGGAGGGCCGGCAGCAGGTCCACGCCGCGGCCGTCCGCCGCCGCCCGTGGCGGCCGTGCGCGCGCCGCCTGGAACATCCGCAGCTGGACGGGCCCCGGCGGCACGAAGCGCTCGTCCACGAAGACGTCCACGCTGTCGGGATGGTCCACAGCGAGCAGCCGGACCTCGTCCGTGTACGAGGTCTCCCACAGCTCCTCCGTGAGTTGGAGGACGTAGCGGCCGTCCTTCTCCTTGAGCGCACGCCCGGGAATGCGGAGGTACTCCTGCGAGGCGCCCGCCGGTGCCCATTCGGTGTTGCTCCCCATGATGCCGAGGGGCATCCCGAGCGCGCTCCGCCACATCACGTCGGTGACGAACGCGAAGCGCTCCCCATCCCAGGCGTAGAGGAACCCACACGAGGACTTGAGGACCTCGTTCTCGAGCACGTCCTGGTCGGAGCCCGGGAAGTGGACCACCTGGGGCACGCCGTTCGGCCACTGCACCCGCAGCACGTCGGCCTTCAGGTGCGCGCCGAGCCCGAAGTGGGTGACCGGGCCGGTCACCATGCGCGTCTGCACCATCTCGGCCACCCGGAGCTCGAGCTTGGCGCCGATGCCGAAGTCGTTGTTCTTGCCGCTCCCGGTGCGCAAGGCGGCGAGACGGACGTTGGCGAAGAGGTTCGCGTTGCCGCCGTCATTGCGCAGCAGTCGCGGGCCCGGCGCGGCGCCGGCGAGGACGAAGTCATCGTCGCCATCCAGGCGGAGGTCGATCGTCGCGAATCCCCCGGCGCCAGCGAGCACGGCAGGGAAGAGCGCCGTCCGGTCCTCGAACCGGCCCTTGCCGTCATTGCGCAGCAGCAGCACGCCGGACGCGCCGGCCACCCGCGGCTCGCCCACGGTGACGAGGTCGAGCCAGCCATCATTGTCGTAGTCCACGAACTGCGCCGCGCGCACCCGCAGCGCCGCGAGCGCCGTGAGCGACGCCAGCGCGCGTGGCGTGCGCTGGAAGGTGCCGTCACCACGGCCCTGCCAGAGCGCGGGCGCACCCGGGCCGGACGCTGCCACGAGGAGGTCGAAGGCGCCGTCATTGTCGTAGTCCCCGACGGTGATCGCGGTGGAACCCCCTGCCGCCGCCAGTCCACTCGCGGTCGTGGCGTCCTCGAACCGGCGGGCGCCGGCGTTCCGGTAGAGCGTGACACCCCCCGTCTCGCGCGCGACGATCAGGTCGAGCCGGCCGTCGTCGTCGAAGTCGCCGAACGCCACGTCGCTCGCCGCATCCGTCCCCTGCAGGCCGAACGACGCCGTCTCGTCCGAGAACGCACCGGAGCCGTCGTTCCGCAACGCATGCACGCCGCGCGGTCCGACAGCGACCAGGTCGAGATCCCCGTCGTGATCGAGGTCCGCGAAGAGCGCCTTCCGCGCCCCCTCCGCCGCACGCACGCCCGACGGCGCGCTCATGTCGGTGAACCGTCCGGTGCCCGCATTGCGGAAGAGATGCGCACTTCCATCCTCCCCGAGCGCGAAGAGGTCGAGGTGCCCGTCGTTGTCGGCGTCGGCGAAGATCGCCCACGACGCGCCGCCGGCCACCGTCACGCCTGACGTCGCGGATGCGTCCGCGAACCCACCGGCCCCGGCGCGATACAGGCGCGCCGTGTACCGGCGGTCGGCGGCATCCCAGCGCGAGGCGAAGAGGTCGTCGAGACCGTCTCCGTCGTAGTCGCCGACCGCCACCGCCGAGGGCGCTCCCGGCGGTGCGGGGGCCGCCGCGCCGGTGGAGTCACCGCCGAGTCCCGCGTCGGCCGTCACCTCCGAGAAGCGGACCGCGTCCTCGATCGCGCGGCCCAGCCGCGTCGCCCGCTGGGCGACGTTCGGGGCCGGGCTGAACGTGAGCGCCGGGCGGCCGGCCATCGGGCGCAAGGGCCCGCGTACCGCGGTCAGGCTCGACTGGTAGGCCGGCGTGAGTTCGAGCGCCCGCCGGAACGCAGCGAGGGGGGCCTGCGCGCGGGCCACCGCACCGGCGCGGAGCAGGGGCAGCGCCGACGTGAAGTGACGGAGCGCCTCGGGCGGCGGCTCGGGCGGCAGCCGGCGGATCTCCTCGAGCGCGCGCGTGGCGCTGTCGGCCTCGCCGCGTGCCACGTACGCGTCGAGGAGCGCGAGCCGCACCGCGAGGCTGGTCGGCGTCCTCACCAGGATGCGCCGGAGCAGCGCGACGCGCGCGTCCGCATAGGGCGGCGCCGTGTCGAGCTGGGCGAGCGCGAAGAGGAGCCGCGGATCGGCGTCATCACCGCGCACGTGCGGCTCCAACAGGCCGCGTGCGTCCGCCTCGCGGCCATCGGCGGCGTGGATGCTCGCGAGGAGCAGGGCGATGTCGGCACTCGTCGAGTCGAGCGCGCGGGCGCGCGATGCCTGCGCTTCGGCCTCCTGCAGGCGGCCGGCCCGCAGGTAGGTGAGGCCGAGGTCCGCATACCCCTGCGCCTCCCGCGGCGCGAGGGCGATCGCCGACTTGAACTCCGCCTCGGCCTCAGCGAGCAGGTCGCTCTGCAACGCATTGAGGCCCAGCGCGCGCGCACGCTCGAGGCGCTGCGCGTCGTTCGCGCGATCGCCACCCATGCAACCGGACGCGGCGAGGGCGGCGGCCCACGCGATCGTGATGGAGCGGCGGAACAGTGGAGTTATCGGCCTTGCCTCGGTGTGAACCCGCATCTTGCGAGCATCGCGGTGATCTCGCCCTCGCTCGCGCCGAGCTTCCCGGCGCCCGCGAGCAGGTCGGCGGCCTCGCACGGATACCAGTGGCGGCGCGCGGGCTGGAGGAGTCCCGCGACGTTCACGGGCTCGACGGCCCGGGCGATCTCGGCGAGCAGCGCCTCGCGAGCGCACGAGGATCGCCCGCTGCCGCCCCGCGCCTCGGCCGCGAGGTCGAGGCAGCGGTCGCGAGCGGCGGCGAACGGAGCGCATCCACTCAACAGGAAGCCGTCGGTCGCGGAGGCCGAGGTGCCGAGCCGCCGGGCCGCTTCGCCGAAGCTCGCCGCCGCGAAATAGAGGTGGCTCAGCGCCGTGAATCGCTCCCAGTCGCCGAACGCGTCGTAGAGCGCGCCGACGAGGCGCGCCGTGGTGTGGAGCTCACCGGCGGTACGCTCGGCGTAGCGCGCGAGCCGCGGCGCGAACCGCGGGGTTCCCCAATCATCGGCGATCGCCGCGGCGAGCCGCTCGATGCCGAGCAGGGTGAGCGGGAATCCGGTCGAGAGGAGCGGATCGACGAGGCCGGCGGCCGAAGGGAGCATCGCCCAGCCATCGCCAACGATCGTGTCGCTCTGGAACGCGAGCCGGGGCCACCAGGTGAACGCTCTCGTGGGCGCCGCGCTGGCGAACTGGGCGCCGATCGAGGGGAAGCGCGCCAGCAGGCGTGACCACGCGGCCGCGCCGTCCTGCAGACCCAGCTCGTCCGCGAGCGGGTCGGTGGCCGCGACGCCGGCGCTCGTGACGCCGTTGTCGAACCGCAGCACCCAGACCCAGCCGCCGTCGAACACGTGATGCACCGCCGCCGCGTCGACCGGATACGGTGGTCGCGCATCGAAGGCCGCCGACGCCACGTCGGCGAAGGGGCGGACGCCGGTGAAGTGGGAGAAGAGTGCCTGCGTGCGCGGCATGCCGGCCAGCGGACGCTCGCCGAGCTGGAGGTGCTGATGCAGGAAGCCCCGCGGCCCGGTCGCGTCCACCACGAACCGGGCGCTGACCTGCACCGGCTCGGCCGCATCGCCGCCCGCCCCCGGGCGACGGGCGCCCTCCAGCTCCGAACCGCCTGCGCTGGTGTCGAGTCGCGTGAGTGACACCTGGTCGACGTACGTGACGCCGAGTGCCACCGCTTCGCGCACGAGGAAATGGTCGAGATCGCTGCGGTACCAGTGCACGTCGCCCACGTCGTCGTTCGGGCTCGCGGCCACGAGCAGCTGGTCCCGGTGCGCGCCGTCGGACGTGAACGGACGCCCGCGCACGTGGCGGAAGAAGCTGAAGCCGCGCTTGAGCCCGCAGGCCAGGTCCGGGTATGTCCGCGTCCACGTGCCATGCTTGGTGAGCGGGAGGAGGCGCGGGAGGTCGTAGCGGCGGGCGATCTCCTCGAGCAGGAGGCTCGCCAGCGGCGTGGAGGACTCGCCGATCGCGAATCGCGGGTGCGTCCCGCGTTCCAGCAGCACCACGGAACGTCCGAGGCGCCGCGCGACCATCGCGAGGATCGAGCCGGCGAATCCCGAGCCCACGATCGCGAGGTCGACGTCGTGTCTCATCGGGCCCGGCAGGCGTCGCAGGGAACGTGTCGCATCGCGCGCTGCGACAGGTTCATCGCCCGCAGGCGGGCCTCGCGCGCCGCGAAGCAGCGCGGACACGTGGAGAAGCGCCCGAGGTCCCAGAGGTCGGCGAACACGCGCCCACGGCCGAGCGCGAGCGCGCCGTCGAATGCGGCCTCGAGGGTCGCGAGGCTCGGCGGCACGAAGTCACCGCTCGCCGCGAGCGCCTCGAGGGCCCCGTTGCCGCCCCGCACGGGGATCAGGCTCACGGCCCCCGCCCCCTCGTCGAACGCGAAGGCGGCCGAGCGCACCGCCCACGCGACCGCCTCGGCGGCGGCGAGGAAGGGGGGCTGCACGAGGACGAACGCCCGTGAGGCGATGCCCGCGGCCCGAAGGCGCGCGGCTGCGGCGGCATAGGTCTCGAGCGTCATCCGCTTGTTGAGTCGTGCGAGCACGTCCCGGTGCGCGGTCTCGAGCCCCAGGGCGAGCTCGAGGTCGCCGCGGAGCATCGCCCCGAATCGTACGACGTCCTCCCCCACGAGCGCCGGGTGGCACTCCACGATCACGCGATCGAATCCGGCCAGCCGGTCCGCGATCCCCTCGTAATCGCCGGGCGGGATGGCGCGGTGGTCGAAGAAGCTCCCGCTGTTGTAGAGCTTCACCACCGTGGCGGGGGGCAGCGCCTCGAGCGCCACGTCGATCTGCCGCACGATGGCGCCGGACGGGACGCTCGCCTCGAGCGTGTGCCGCCAGAGGTCGCACATGAGACACCGGTACGGACACTCGCGATTCGTGAGCAGGATGGTGGCGACCGACCGCACGGCGCCGTGGGCGTCCGTCTCGTCCTCGACGAAGTACCCGTACGGGCGCGCCGCGTCCACCTCCCGGCGCGGTGGGCGGCGAGCGACGATCCACGCAGCGCGGTCGGCCGCGCGCGCCGGATACGTCTCGGCCGCCGCGTTCGCGACGACCGCCGCCCCGTTCACGCGTAGCGCGCGAGGAACCGGCGTCGGTAGTCGGCCTCGCTCCACGGGAGCGCGCTCCGCATCGCGTCGGCGGCGAGCGCGCCGTGCTGGAAACGCCGCTTGGTGAACACCGGCATCGCCACCCCGGTCACCGCCCGCACGCCGGAGGCGACGATCTCGCCCTTGAGCGCATAGAGCCGGTCCGTGTCGTAGCCCGTCAGCGCATCCCACGGGAGCGATGCGGCCAGCTCCACGAGGGCGGGACGGGTGTACGGACTGAACCCTTCGAACCCGAGGTGGCGCGCCGGCGCGTAGGTGCGCACGTACGAGCGACTCAGGCCGCCGCTGTACGTCAGGGAGTGCTTCATCGTCCCGACACCCCATCCCTCCTGATAGAGCAGCGGGTTGTTCACCACGCTCCGGATGGTGAGTTCGGGGTTCTCGTCGATCGGGTAGTCCTTCATGTTCTCGTCGCCGCCGTCGCCGTCCATCAGGAAGCGCCAGCCAGGGTAGCGCGCCCGGATGCCCCGCAGGAGCGCGAGCGTCATCGTCGCGCTCTCCACGTCGAGCGACTTGTAGTCCTCGGTGATCCGGATGACCTCGTCCGCATCGAACGAGGCGGACGTCGCGGTGACGGGCTCGAGGAAGAGCCCCATGTCCACCGCATCGAGGAAGGCGTGTGCCTGCGCGACATCGGGCCCGGCGCCGGCGTCGAGCGTGAACGCCTTGAGGCGTCCCAGGTCGAGGCCGAGCGTGCGCATCACGTGCGCGGCGACGACGAACACCGATCCGCTGTCGATGCCGCCGGAGAGGGAGACGCCGACGGGCTCGTCCGGAGGGAGCCGGCGGACCCAGGTCGCGATCTCGTCGGCGAGTGCCCCGACGTACGCCCGGCCGATCACGTCGACGTCCGCGGGAAGCTCCCCG
>JAOUHR010000050.1 GCA_029884515.1 Gemmatimonadota bacterium | reverse complement strand
GGTTCGGAGACGTCCCGCAGCGTGCGGCCGGAATCGAGCGGCGTGTTGAGGAGCGCGGTGTAGAAGGGCCCGCCGGAGAGGACGAGGTAGGCCGCCGGACGGAACCGGCGATCGAGGCGCAGCAGCTCGTCCATGTGCTCCGGGATGGTCTTGTCCACGAGGTGCTCGCGGGTGGTGAGGATGTCCACGGGGACCACCTGCTGCCCGGTGTAGAGCGCGACCATCGGCGCGAGTTCGGTGGCGATCACCTTGCCGTCGAGCCGCCGGTCGGCGTTCACCTGCCAGACGATCCGGACCCCGGGTCCGGTCATGTCGCGCGAGGCGCTCCGCTCCCATCCGTTCGCGAGCCCACGGGCGTTGTACGTCTCATGCCCGAGCGCGAGGACGCCGGTGAGCGCAAGCACGAGCTGCGCGGCGCCCCGCCGCCCGGCCGCCCGGAACGCGTTCACGCCCGCGTGCGCGGCGGCGAGCGCGATGAGGATCACGAGCGGCCACATCACCCAGAGGAACCGGTCCACCCAGAAGGGCCAGACGAGCACGATCACCAGGTAGCCCGCGAGCGCGAGCGCCGTGACGGGCGCGTGCTGGCGGCGCGCGATGGCCACGAGACCCGCGCCGAACGAGAGCGTCGCCAGTCCTGCGGCCACGTGCCGCAGGGGACCAGGCACCAGCAGGCCGAAGAAGACACCGAGCATCGTCCATGTCTGGGAGACGTTCTTCGCGACCACCTGCCGGAGGAAGGGCCATCCGCCCGAGCGGTACCCGTCGACGACCCACTCGAGGTACGGCCCGTACGACCCGCGGAGTTCGTCGGGGAAGCCCGCCGACGCGCGCCAGACGAAGAGCTGCCAGGGGAGCAGCAGGAGCACCGTCACCCCGGCGAACAGCGCGAGCTCGCGCCAGCGCCGCTCACGCGCGAGCAGGAGCACGCCCGCCACGAGCACCACGCCGCCGAGGGTGCGGACGAGCACGAGGAACGCCACGAGCAGCGCCGCGCCGAGCGCCAGGCGCATCCCGCCCTCCTTCACCAGCCGCTCGGTGATGAGGAGCGTCGGCAGCAGCAGTGCGAGGAAGAGCGGCTCGGAGAGGAGCAGGTTGGTGAGGAGCAGCACGGGCACGGTGAGCGTTGCGGCGACAACGCCGCCCAACGCGACCCACCACGGCAGGCCGAGTGCGCGGCGGCCGAACACCACCGCTGCCGCCGCCGCGCCCGCGAGCACGAGCGGGTTGATCAGCTTGAGCCAGGCGATGTTCGCCGGGAACGCGGGCGCGACCTTCCACACCGCCGCGAGGATGAGCGGCCAGACGGGCGGGTAGTGGATCGCCGGCGGCAGGCCGGGGAGTTGCGGGTAGACGTACCCCTGCCCCATCGCCAGGGCCTTCGCGGTGAGCAGGTAGATGCCGTCGTCATTGAACACGCCGATCGGGTCGGCGGTCATCGTCATCAGCGCGGCGACGAGCGCCACGAGCGCCGCCACCCAGGTGGCGCGCCGCTCGAGCGCGCGCAGGAGCGAGGTGTCGCGCGGGGTGGCCGCTGCGGTCACGCGTCGCCCTCGTAGCGCGCGAGCTTGCGGTGCAGCGTGGAGGGGTCGATGCCGAGCACCTCCGCGGCGCGGGTCTTGTTCCCCGCCTCGCTCTGCAGCACCCACCGGATGTAGGCGCGCTCGATGGTGTCGAGCGTGGGGTTGGGCGTGCTCCGCTCGGCGACGAGCGGCTCCGCGCGCCGTTCGGTGACGCGCTCGGGGAGGGCGCCGATGCCGATGCTCGTTCCCGCGGAGAGGATCACCGCGCGCTCGAGCGCGTTCTCGAGCTCGCGCACGTTGCCGGGCCACTGGTACGCCTGCAGCGCCTCGGCCGCGTCCTCGTCGAGCCGCTTCACCTCCTCGCCGCGCTGCTCCGCCGAGCGCTGCAGGAAGCTCTCCGCGAGGAGCAGCACGTCGTCCGCGCGGTCGCGGAGTGGCGGCAGGTGTACGGCGATGACGTTGAGGCGATAGAAGAGGTCGCGCCGGAAGCCGCCGCGCTTGATCTCCTCCTCCAGGTCGCGGTTGGTGGCGGCGATGATGCGCGTGTCGATCGGCCGCGCGTCCGTCGCGCCCACCGGGATGACCTCGCGGTGCTGCAGCACGCGGAGGAGCTTCACCTGCGTCGCCGGCGTGGTCTCGCCGATCTCGTCGAGGAAGAAGGTACCGCCGGCGGCCGCCGTGAAGAGGCCCTCCTTGTCCCGCACCGCGCCGGTGAACGACCCCTTCACGTGGCCGAAGAGCTCGCTCTCGAGCAGGCCCTCGGGGAGGGCGCCACAGTTGATGGAGTGGAAGGCCGCGTCGGCGCGGGCGGAGAGGTCGTGGATGTAGCGTGCGACCACTTCCTTGCCCGTGCCCGACTCGCCCGTCACCAGCACCGTGGAGTCCGTGGGCGCGACGGCCTCCGCCAGCTTCAGCACCTCGAGCCAGGCGCGGTTGTTCCCGATCGGCGCGCCGGTGCCACGGCGCTCGCGGCGGCGGATCTCCTTCTTGAGCGTGGTGTTCTCGATCCGCAGCTGGCGGTGCTCGGCCGCGCGGCGCAGGATCGCCAGCATCTCGTCGTTCCGGAACGGCTTCTGGATGTAGTAGAAGGCGCCCTCGTTCACCGCCTGCATCGCCGTCTGCAGCGTCGCCTGGGCGGTCATGAGGATCACCGGCACGTCGGGGTCGTGCGCGCGCGCCGCGGCGAGCACCTCCACGCCCGTCACCTGCGGCATGCGGACGTCGCTCAGCACGATGTCCGGCGAGAGCAGCGGGATCTGCTCGAGCGCCGCCTTGCCACCGTGTGCGAGGTGCGGCGCGAAGCCCTCCGCCCGGAGGAGGATCTCGAGCGTCTGCAGGATGCCGGACTCGTCATCCACCACGAGCACGGTGGGGGCGCTGGGGCGGTCGGTCACGGGAGGTCTCCGGTGGGAACGGGCGCGGCGGGGAGGAGCACGGTGAAGCGCGTGCCGGTGGTGCCGCTGTCCACCAGCGTGGCGCCGCCGTGGGCCTCGATCGCGCGATGCACGATGGCGAGCCCGAGCCCCGAGCCACCGGCCTTGGTGGTGATGAAGGGCTCGAAGATGCGGTCCTGCACCTCGGGCGCGATGCCGGCGCCGGCGTCGCGGATCTCGATCGCGAACGCCGGACCGCGGAACGGCAGGCCATCCGGCACGTGCCCCCGCGTCACATGGCGCAGCGCCACCACCACCTCGCTCCGGTCGGGCGAGGCCTGCAGCGCGTTGAGGATGAGGTTGAACACCGCCCGGTGCAGCAGGTCCTCGTCGCCCTCGATGAGCGCCGGCTCCCCGGGCAGCTCGAGCGTCACCCGCACCTCGCCGCCGCGGTCCGGGTGCGTGGCGGCGAGGTCCGCCGCGCCCTGCACGATCACGCGAAGGTCCGCCCGGTCACGCCGCGCCACCTGCACGCGCGCGAAGTCGAGGAACTCCGAGAGCAGCCGCGAGAGGCGCTCCGACTCGCGCACGATGAGGGCGCCGAGCGTGCGCTCGTCGGCGGTCGCGGCCGGCCGGTCCGACATCTGCTCCACCGCACTCTGGATGCTGGCGAGCGGGTTCTTGATCTCGTGGGCCAGCGAGGCACTGAGCTCGGCCACCGCCTCGAGGCGCTGCGCCCGCAGGTGCAGCGCGTCAATCCGCTTCTGGTCCGAGATGTCCTGGAAGATCGCGGTGGTGGCACTGCGCTCCTGACTGAGGTCCCCGCTCACCGACGTGGTCGTGATGCCGATCGGAACCGCCCGACCGTCGCGCATCACGATGCCCTCCTGCCGGCTCGTCACCTGTCCCTCCGCAAGGTGGGCCGCGATGGCGTTGGCGACACCCGGCGCGGTGTCGCGGATGCGGTCGAGCACGGGAGTGCCGATCTGTCCGTCCAGCGTGATGCCCAGCAGCGACTCCGCACCCGGGTTCGCGTAGAGGAGCATCCCGTCACCATCCACCGTGATGATGCCGGCACGGATGTTCGCGAGGATGTCCGCGGCGCGGAGCTGCACGCGGGCGAGCTCGGCCTGCAGCCGCGCCCGACCCTCCCCTGCCTCCTGCAGCCGCGCGGCGATGTAGCCGGTCCCGACCGCCACCAGCGTGAACACGCCGAGTTGCAGGAGGAGCGAGATGGAGAAGGCGCCCTCGCTGACCAGGAAGGCGTCGCCGACGTAGAGCACGCTGGCCAGCATCGCCAGCAGCAACGAACTCCCGAACGGGAGGAGCAACGCGGCCGCCGCCATCACGAGGATGTAGAGGGCGGAGAATTGCGATTCCGCGCCCCCGGTGAGGTACACCACCGAGGTGATGAGGAAGAGGTCGTGGACGAACTGCGCGTAGAGGAAGCCCGGACCCGGCTCGCTGCGGTTAACTTCCGTCCGCACGAAGGAGATCGCCGTCAGCACCATCGCGGTCACGAATGGGACCGTGGCCACGAGCGTCCGCGCGGGGTCCGTCACGAGCGTCGAGAGCAGCGCGACGGCGAAGCTCACCGTCGCCACGCTCACGCGGCCGAGGTAGATCCAGCGCAGGAGTCGGCGCGGATCCAGCACGGCACGGTATCGGTCGTCCTTCGTGAGTTGGAACAGTGCCAAGCGCGCTCTCCGCTATTGCAATCCGCAACGACTTGAAAGAGACGAATGTCGTGGCATTCTGCAACGCTCGCCGTCACCAATGAACACCTCCGAGCTGTGGACCCCGGACGGCGCACTCGCCGTGAACGCGCGCGTCGCCATCCCGGCCACCGAACTCGAGATCCGCGCCACACGCGCCGGAGGCCCCGGCGGGCAACACGTCAACAAGACCTCCACGCGGATCGAGGTGACGTGGAACGTCGAGCACTCCGCCGCGCTCTCCGCGACCGATCGCGCGCGACTCACCGCCCGGCTCGCAAGCCGGCTCGACTCGAGCGGGACCCTGCGCGTCGTCGCGGCGGACACGCGGAGCCAGAGCCGCAACCGCGAGCTCGCCCTGGAACGCCTGGCCGGTATGGTGCGCGCGGCGCTCGTCGTCCCCAAGGTGCGGCGCGCGACGAAGCCCACCCGCGCGTCCAAGGCGCGGCGGCTCGAAACGAAGAAGCGGCGGTCCACGCGAAAGCGGGACCGCCGCTGGAAAGGCGAGGAGTAGCGCGCCCTACGGCTTCTTCGGGGCCGGCGGGGCCTTCGCCTTGTCCTTCATCATGGCGTCGTGCTTCATCCCGCCCATGTCGTGCATCGCGTCGTGCTTTTCGCCCGCCTTCGCCTCCATGGCGTGACGCGCCTTCATGTTCGCCTCGAACGCCGTGTACTGCTCGGGGGTCAGCATCGCCTTGAACTCGGCGTGCGCGGCGTCCATGTGCTTCTGGAGCGCGGCCTTGAGCGCCGGATCGTCCTCGCTCTTCGCCGCCTGGTGGATCTTGTCCATCTCGGCGTGATGCTTCGCCTTGATGGCGGTCACCTGCGCCACCTGTGCGTCGGTGAGATGGATGCCCTTGAAGTGCTCGGCGAGTTCGGCGTCGAGCTTGGGTGCGGCGGCATGCTCGTGCGCGGCAGCGGGCGGCTTGGACTGCTGCGCCGCGAGCGCGGGCGCGGCGAGCGCGAGCAGGAGGGCGGTACGGCGGACAGTGCGTGTGATGCGATCGGACATCTGTGGGCCTCTCAGGGGTTGTTGGGCGGGGACTTGACCATCGCCTTCACCGATTCGGGCAGCGCCACGGCCGCCGAATCGAGCGTGTCGTACTCGATGCTCACCAGCGAGAGCACCACCTCGAACTGCGGATTGCGCTGCACCACGCGGGTGGCCGAGCGCATCCCGCCGAACTCCTTGTAGTCGGAAAGTACGGTGACCATCTCGAGCGACCCCGTCGGCGTGTCGATGGTGGTCGTGCCGCCAGCGCTCAACCCGGTCTCCACGTCGAAGAACTCGTGCACCACCGTGCCGTTCTTCCGGACGAACTTCACCTTGTACACCGGACGGCCCTCGAACTCGGTCTGCTCCACCGTCTCGGTGCTCGTGAACTTCGAGAAGTCATGCAGGTCGCCGAAGAAGTCCGCCTGCTCGGCCACCTGGGCCCCCTGGTCGCCGCTCAGGACCATCGGGGTCTGCCCGGGCTGGATCGCCCAGGCGGTGGTGCCGTCGAAGCCCGAGAGGATGTCGCCCATCTGGCCGAGCGACGTGCGGAAGAGATACTTGTTCGGCCGCACCTTGAGGATCTCGAGCGGCGCTTCGATGCCGGCGGCGGCGATGACGAACGACCCGATCATCCGGACGCTCTGGTGCGTCTCGAGCATCGCACGCCCGCCGATGAGCGAGTCGTGGCGCGCCGCGAGTTCCTGCGGCGAGGGGAGCGATTGCGCCGCCGCGCCCGTCGCGGCGAAAGCCGCGGTGGCGGCCGCGGTGACGAGCGCCGCGGCGCAGGGGAGCGCGAGCCGGCGCGCGCGCGACAGGATACGGGGAGTGGTCAACACGGGCCCGGGGTCGTGGGGGGACTGGCGAACGGGCGCGCGTCGAGGCGTCGGGCGCGCTCCATGAATACCGTCGCGAGGCGTCGCGAGTTCCAGTCCCTCACGGCGCCGGGGCCTGGCGCACGGGCAGTCCCGCCTGCAGCGCGAGCATGACCCGCTCCTGGTTGCGTTCGAGTCCGCCGGTGATGACCGCCGCGAGGTTGTTCTGTGTCACGAAGCGCATCGGCGCGTCGAACGGGGTCACCATTCCGGGCGGCGCGCCCGTCTCCGGATCGAGCGCGTCCGTCACGGCGCGGCGCGCCGCGCTGTCCGGGTAGATCCAGGCGTAGAGCGTGCCGCCGCCCGCCAGGAAGACGACCGGCTCGGTGCGCATCCACTTGGGCCCCGCCGGCGCGTCGGGCACGGCACGGGGCGCGACCCCCGCATGCACCAGACGGTCGAGCAGGTGCGCCTCCGTCCAGAGTCCCGTCGACGGGAGCGACGCGGCGAGCGTCGCGGTCGTCTCGGCGGCGGCGATCTCCTTGAGCGCGACCGTCTGCTCCTGCGCGCGCCGCTCCTCACCGCTGGTGCAGGCCGCGGCGAGCCAGAGGAAGAGGAGGAGCACGACCCGTGCATCCCTGCCGGTGGCGCCCGTCGCCACCCGCTCGCTCGGCCGCGTTACCTTCCAACCATGCCTCGAGGCGACGGAGACCCGACTCCCAGTACGACCCCCGTGCGGGTGGACAAGTGGCTCTGGGCGGCGCGCTTCTTCAAGACGCGCTCGCTCGCGGCCGAGGCGGTGGACGGCGGGAAGGTGCAGGTGAACGGCGAGCGGGCGAAGCCCGCCAAGCTCATCCGCCCGGGAGACGAGGTGCGACTCCGCCTCGGGCCCTATGAGCATCTCGTCCGCGTGGAGCGCACCGCCGAGCGGCGCGGCCCCGCGACCATCGCCGCCGGCCTCTATTCCGAGAGCGAGGCCTCGCGTGCCGCGCGCGAGAAGCTGCGCTGGCAGCTCACGCGCGCCGCACCCGCCATCGACCCTGAGAAGGGGCGCCCCACCAAGCGCGATCGCCGCGAGCTCGACCGCTTCCGCCAGCGCTGAGCGGCGACCGTGGGCGCACACACCCGCGCCCGCACGGCGGCGCGTCACGCGCCCTCCGCGAGGTGGCGCAGCGTCGCATCATCGAGCCGGTGCCCGCCAGGGAACCCCACGAACGCGTACGGGAACTTGGCCGCGTCGAGTCGCGCGCGCTCGGTGGCGATGTGGGCCGCAGTGACGAACTGGTCGCGGTCACCGATCACGATCGAACAGCGCGTGCGACGGAGCGTGCCCGCGCCGGAGAGGTCGAGTTCGGGCGCGACCGATGCCCCCCAGCAGATCAGGTGCGCGACGCGCGCGCGACCATTCGCGATCCAGCGGGAGGCCGCGGCGGCGCCCTGCGAGAAGCCCAGCACCGTCACCGGGACGGCGTCCGGCAGCCGCGCGACCTGCGCTTCGTACGCCTGCTGCAGCCAGGCGACATGGTCCTCGATCTCGTGCAGGCGGTCCTCCCGCGTCATCCACGAGGCGCCGACCGCTGCCTCGGCGTGTCGCGAGCGCTCGCCGCGCGCGTCGTAGAAGCGCGAGAGCGCCTCCGGCGCCACCAGCAGACGCGTGCCGTCGTCGATAGCCGAGAGCCCGGCGAGGATCCCCTCGGCAAGCTGTGCATAGCCGTGCAGCACGATCCAGAGCTCGCGCACGGCGCCCGGATCGGTGGGGCCAAGGGTGAGGCAGCGCGCCGTGCGGCCGGCCTTGAAGAACTCGGAGCGCGGCTCCGGGCGATCGGTCATCCAGGGAATCAAGGGCGCGGGCCCCGCTCGGACCAGTGGCGGCCGCGGGTCCCGGGCGGTTACCATTCGGCCCACGACCCGAACTTGAGGAAGGGACCGGATGGCAGGCAGCACCGAACAACCGAACCCGAACAGCCTCGGCTGGGGATTCGCCGCCGTGATCATCGTGCTGGCGATCGCCGCGAACGTCACGGCCTATTCGATCCACAAGGCGACGTACCTGAAGCCCGACAAGGCGCCGGCTGCCGCCGAGGCCGCGAGCCACTGAGCGCGCTGCGGCCGCGGTGCATACCGCCGGCCGCCCGGACAAGCGCGAGGTGACAGACGAAGAGGGGCGCGATCCCGTCAGGGATCGCGCCCCTCGCGCGCACGGTCCGGCTCCGGCGTCCCGACGGACGCCGGCGCGCTCAGTTCTTGTGCCGGAAGGTGATGCGGCCGCGGCTCAGGTCGTAGGGCGACACCTCGACGGTGACGCGGTCCCCCTGCAGCACGCGGATGCGGAATCGCCGCATCTTGCCGGCCATCGTGGCCAGCACGTCGTGCCCATTGGAGAGGAGTACGCGGAACGTGGCGCTGGGCAGCACCTCGGAGACGGTCCCTTCGAGCTCGATCGCTTCTTCTTTCGCCATAAGTCCGGATGAACGTGAATCTTCAAACCTATTGATGCGTCGGGCGTTACGGCAGGGGTCAGGACCCTTGCCAGCAGCGCGGGGTGCCCGCGGCGGCGGCCTCCAGCACCTGCACCACCTCGCGCACGGTCGAGGCCCCGGCGTCCGCGTCGTACCACTGCTGCTTGTTGCGCAGGAACTCTCCGCTCGTGCCCGCGGGCCC